>QNDP01000303.1 GCA_003645975.1 Candidatus Hydrothermota bacterium
AACCTGCCGGGAAATTTCTTAGGGTCAACCTCTTTGACAGATGGAGTTTGTTCTTTGAACTGCGGGAGTTTCATTTCGTAGAGCGTGAGGAGAGCGGCCGCTGCGTTCATGGCTTGGTGCTTTCCGATCAGTTTCGTCTCGGACTCTAATGTGATCCTTTCAGGGATGAATTTGAATGTGAAAGTTGTGGCTTCCTTTGTGAGTTTTTCCACCTTGAAGGCGCCTCTTGGAGACAGCCCAAGTTCGTCCGCAAGTGGAGAGTAAATTTGTCCTTTTTCGTCAATTTCTCCGAGAATGGACAATGCATCTGTGGAGATACCGTTGCTTTTCAGCATCTCAATGGTATCCCTGAAGGCTTCTGCTAAATCTTTGACATCTTCCAGCTTCTCTCCGTATTGTGGCAGAACAATGACCTTGATGTTTGGGAATGGTTTGATGACGGCGAGCTTTTCAGAAGTTATGCTTTTGATGTCGGGGCCGAGGATGTGGATGTGGTCGTAACTTATTGGTGTTACGATTGTTATTTTTTGATCAACGACATTGATAGCATCCAATCGGCCACCAAGTCCAGCTTCCAAGACGGTGAAGTCCACCATTTCATCCGCGAAATGCAAAAATGCGATAGCAGTGAGCGTCTCGAAGACGGTGCGCATTCCTTGGCTATGGATATAAGGCTTCACATAGTCGACATAGTAGGCAAATTTGTCCTGCGGAATCTCATTGAAAACCAGATTGTTACCCCGCTTTTTCACAATTCTTATCCTCTCAGTCATCCGAAGGAGATGAGGTGAAGTGTAAAGGCCGACTTTGTATCCGAGCGATGCAAGTGCAGCGGCAAGGTGTGCAGCGGTTGAGCCCTTACCCTTTGTCCCTACAATGAATATCGGACGCTTTAGTCGCCTCTCAGGATTGTGAAGTCTTGCCAAAAATTCTTTGAAACCCTCCAGCGATCTGACAAATCCGTGTTGCTTTTCATAGTCGATGAGCGAAAGCAAAAACTTTTCCGCCTCGATGTATGATGGAGTTTTGGTTGCCAGATTTAACTCCTTGGTTTTGCGGCGGATCTTAGCCGCAAGTGCCCATGCACGGAGTTTTACAAAGATGGATGTGGTCGGAAGGTTTATCAGCACACCGGAAGGCGTCCTTATACAAAACCCACTGCACTCGTGAGTGGGTCGATCGACTACCATGACATCCGTGATGTGCTCATAGCCGATTTCATGCAAGTTGTGAACAATGTTAAACTCGCCTGTTCTGAAATCGAAAGTGCTTCCGTAATAGACACATAACGAGTGAGGCGCAAAGTAAAAAAGCCATACCGGACCAGTTCCGTTGTAAAAGTAAACAAAAGGATTGCGTCCCGTAGCCCTCGCTCCGGGCATAAGATCATCCACCTCAACAGGATACTTTATCTTCAAAATCTTTTGTTGCCCCTCGTATTTGAAATGGTTTACAACTTCTAAAAACATCTTTTTAACCGTGAGGTTTAGCAAAAGGATATCGAAGACGAAAGAGGATGTGGTCATTACAAACGCCGAGATTGCGCTCAGAAAGATGAAAAGTGAGGCTTGATAGGCCTGAGAATGGGTCTCCTTTAACACTGCAAAGGTGAAGATCCCTGAAATGGTCAGGATTAACAACATAACTATTTGATTCCATTGGATTTCTACAGAGCTCCAAGCAATTTTATGGGCAGGTATTCGAACCCTCGGCGACATCCCGCTGACGTCTCCTCCATACCAATCGATGATCTTGTTAGTCTTGTTGCGGAATATCTGACGTTCTGCATAGCTGAAATTCCTATTTATATCCCCCAAAATGCCTAAAAATAAAAATACTTGGTCAATCCACACGAAAACACACAGAACCAAAACGACCAGAGTCTCAATCAGTTTCGGGTTGTCGCTCTTTATAGCCGAAATCCCTGAGGGTATTCCTCTAAAGAAAAAGAAAAAGCTTGCTATTCCGAAAAAGATTGGGATCCGCTTCAAGGCGTTTTTAACCCAAGCTTTGGCATTAGGAAACCGATAGAAGTCGGACAGGATTACCTCCGCATGTCCCATAGCCATTTGTCTATACCTCCTTGAGCCTCAAAGTCATTGACATAGGGACAATGTCCTTGTAAAATTCATGCACCTTTCACTGGGGCGTCGTCTAATCGGCAGGACACCAGATTTTGGATCTGGCGGTGGTGGTTCGAATCCACCCGCCCCAGTTTTTCTTTTGGCATATCGACATAAGACCCACTTTTGCTTGCCTTGATGTAAACCTGACCGTTGTTCACCTCAACCTTAAGTTTGCTGCCAATCCCCGAACCTATCACACCTTTGACCACTTCATCGCTTCGGCTTATCTCATCAAATCCTTCCAGATTGATTTTGTTCGTCATCGCATTGCTCACAGTAACACCGATGTTGGATACATCGACTAATTCGATAGAAACTTTTCCGTTTATCACACTTATGCCGCCAGAAAGTAAGCTGTCAATCGTGCCCAATACCGAGCCATTCACCACCGAGACCTTAAGGTTTCCACCTCCACCATCCAATTTCGCCGATCCGTTCACCAAATCTAAATCTATCATATCGAAATAACCAACTGTTTTGATGGTTCCATTAACACATTTGGCCGAAACAACTTCCGTCCCAATCGGCACCGCCACCGAAAGGTCTGCCTT
>QNDP01000304.1 GCA_003645975.1 Candidatus Hydrothermota bacterium
CCAAGCAATTGATTCTTGTAGGCTCGATCTCGATACCGGCCTCGGCCAATGTATCAAGAACAATCGATGCTATTCCATCACACCACCAGACTGTCATGGCATAACATTTCTGTTAGAGTTAAAAAGGTTTAGCCAGATAAAATGAAGTTCCGATTTCGGCTATGAGATCATGCCTCCTGCGACCGGCTTTATGCCCACCAGCCAAGACTTGAGCTCGGCGATGCGACGATCGAGGAGTTGGAGCTGGTTTATGACTGACATTGACCCGCCCTCGGCCACGACCATTGAATAGCGTTCGGATTCGAGGATGCGACGGGCGACCATGAGAATTGTCAGTTCCTTGACCCTTGCATCGACCTTGTCATAGCCGTATCGATACTTGACCTTGACCTCCATGCCTCCGAAGCGATACCAGATTCGGCTGATGAAAATGATGCCGAGTTCGGGGTCGGCCCACCAGCGTCGTCCTCGGCCATATTCGTCGAAGTCAAGCCAGTCCTCGTATTCGTCGCCGTTCCATAGCCTAAGCTCGATCACATCAGGAACGATCCGGCCATCGTCCAGTTGCTTTGTGCGAAGCGGAAAGTGCTTGAGAAAGACTGGACTGCCCACGATCCAGTAGCCGTAGAACCATGGATAGCCAAGTGTGTGTGTTTCGAGATCGGACTCGCGAACTCGCCAAGCAGAGCCCGACATCTTGTCGATCTCATCCATGACCATCTCTATTAGCCATGTCAGATACTCGTCGTCGAGGGATTGGACTTCGGCGGCGTCGAGGTAGAGGCGAAGGTATCGGCGAACGTCTTCCGGAGTCGCATATAGAGAACCGGCGGACAGCATGGCTGTGAGTAGAATAGCGATTTGGCTATTTAGCCTTTGAGCAGTTGAAGTAGTCTTTTAGGTTGTCCCGGAGTTTGTCGATTACGAGTTCGATTGTCTTTCGGGGGTCGGCTAAAATGTCAGTCAGCGGCAGTAGGAGGTCGAGGATTGTTCGGCCAGTTGAAATTGTGATTTGAGCTTTGCCGGTCTTGAATGAATAGTAGATGTTGATGAAATCGGCAGTTAGGTCGATGATGTTGGCGTAGAAAAGGAGGTCGGTGGCGATGGAATAGAAATCGTCGGCCAGCGACTCGATTTGCTCGATAATGCTGTTGCATTTGCTGATATCGTCAGTTGATATCGGATATCTGACATGAACATTTATGCTCTGTGTAAAGATGTGAAATGCCAATTCTGAGCTTGCGTCGTTGAATTCGACATAGAACTCTTTTCTTCCTTTTTCGAATGTCTTGAATAAAGAAAGGCCATTTGACGGCGACATAGACCTATAATAGCCGTTTGCTTGAAGATGGCGAAGTATCGAGAGCAGTAGTGGGTTTGAAATTCGGTCAGGATAAGCACGAGAGTCATTTTTCTGATTGCGATGCATTGCAAGATGAAGGCCTTCAGCTATGATGATGAAATTGCAATTTCGTTTTTATTGGTTGGGGTAGATCGTGATTTTCTTGTATAGGTTGGACTACGGGATGTGGTGATCGGCAGATGGCTTGAGTATGTTTTTGAGCTCTTCGACGAACGTCTCGATTGCCTTGTCAGGATGTTTTTCGACCATGTCCATCGACAGCGGGATTGTGATTATGCAATTGGACAGAGGAATGGCGCATCTGACTTCGGTTGGAGTTTTTATGAAGTCGATCCAGATTTGAACTTCTTTGATTTTCGGCTCGAGTAGATTGGCGTAAAAGAAAAAATCGATGGCAAGTGGCTGGATGCTATCGGCTGTTTGCTCCAGCAGTTCGATGTCGTCTTCGGTCGGCGGGTGGTGCGTCGAGTAGTAAATCAAAATCGGCGTGGAGTCGTGTTTTAGCTGAAAAAACGCTAATTGATATTGGTTAATAATTGTCATTCTAATGGCTCGGTCTTGTTTCTTAAAACGATATTCGATGCCATTTCCTTCATTGCTCTTATACACCAGCTCGTATCCTCGCCTCTTGAACGTATTGACTATTTCGTCGCCGTCTATGACAGAACTAATCATGATGTAGGATTGCGGATTTGACTATTTAAAAGCTTGGTCAGATCGGCTTAGTTGCAAAAAAGAAAAGAAAAATAAATTTGAGAAGGCGATTGGATTATTGCAGGTCTCGGATCTTGCCTTGGCCGTGCAGGTGGTATGCGACGACGTCGCCCATTAATGCGTATGCACCCTTTATGACAAACTGATTGAGATAGAGCGGGTTTCGGCCCTCGATGTAGCTTGGCGGCATGGTAAGAGCGATGTTTAGCCTACCCACGCCGTTGCCCTCGGGATCGGTCGTGTCGAGCAGGTATATGCGCTGGATAGAGCCGGATCCGTCGTCCGGTGTGTCGACGGCCTGAATGAGCGGAATGCCGTAGATGGATGCGACCTTGATTCCGACACCGGTGCCGAGTGCGGTCTTGACTCCCTGAATGCCGACTTGGATCGTGGTCTCGCCCCAGCCCGGCAAGTATCGGGCTTGGTTCTCGAATATGCCCTGAATCTTGGCGTAGGTGTCGTAGCCAGTGACGATGACGTTGGTATTGCCGCCACGCTTCCTGACATTGGCGAGGCTGGTTCGGATGATGTCGGCGGTCAGGTCTCGGAGAGTGCCGTTGTTGTGATTGACATAGGCGTCGAGGTTGGAAG
>QNDP01000305.1 GCA_003645975.1 Candidatus Hydrothermota bacterium
GAACGCCTTTATCCCGTCATACATCGAGGCTGAGGTTACTGACAACCGTCCGAACGAGTTTCTCGGGACCGTAACCATCCTGTGGCTCTCGGTCGCATTTGCGTTCTCCCTTCTCGGCATCATTTTCGCTCCGACCATCGTTTCCCTGATCGCTTATGGATTTAGGTCTAACCCTTCCAAATTCCTGCTTGCAGTCAAATTGGTCAGGATAACCTCGTTTTACCTCTTTCTCGTTTCAGCTTCTGCGATAGCGAGCGGGTTGCTCAATGTGGCACGAAGTTTTTTCCTGCCAGCGGTCTCCCCCGTCCTATTTAACATCGGGATAATCGCATCCGGACTGGTGAGCATGAAGTTTTTTAATCTGCCCAAGATCCACGCCACTGCTATGGCGGTCGGTGTGATTTTGGGCGGTGTTTTACAGACAGCGTTTCTGACCGCCGTTCTGGTGAAAAAGAGGCGGTTTCGAATCAAGGTGGCCTTAGATCTCCGTCATCCTCAACTGAAAAAATTGAAGAAGCTGTTTGTGCCTGTGGCGTTGAGCACGGGTTTTTCTCGGATCACTTTGTTTGTCAACACCTTGATCGCTTCCTTCTTGAGGGACGGTGCAATTGCCTACCTCAACTATGCCTTTCGTGTCATGCACTTACCTTTGGGACTGTTCGGTGTCGCTGTCTCCACAGTGGCGCTGCCCGACATTGCGGAATCGGTGGCGCGCAGAGAGAACCCGTCGAAAGTTGTGGCCAACGGGCTTGCACTATCCCTTTTTTTGACGCTGGGCACATCGGTTTTCATCATTCTGGAAGCCGATTCGATCCTCTCATTTCTTTTTGAAAGAGGCTCTTTCGGCCGATACGATACGATGATGGTGGCCTCAGCGCTCGTGTTTTACTCGATGAGCATTGTCCCGGCCTCGCTCTCAAAGGTCATGCTCAGCGTCTATTTCTCAAGAGGCCAGACCAAAGTCCCGAACTTAGGGTTCGCCATAAGTGCGTTCGCTAACATCTTCACCGCCATAGTGCTTGCGCCCAAACTCGACTTTCCATCGCTTGCGATCGCCACGGCGGTGGGAAGTTGGGTTCAGTTGGGATTCCTATGGTATCACCTCAAGGACATAGACCTTGCAGCGGCTTACAAGGTCATCTTCAAAATCGTGTTCGTCGCTTTGGCCTCAGCGCTTCTGATAAGTCGTTTGAAAATCGAAGTTTTTTCTTTGAAATTTCAATGGATTCCGAGCTTCGCAATCTTCGGAGCAATTTACATCGCCATGAGCATGGCACTAATCGATGAAATTCGGTCATTTTGGATCAAAAAAGCGCTAAAAATCGGCAGGAAAGGAGGTTAAAACATGGATTTGGGAATCAAAGGCAAAATCGCCATAGTTGCAGCATCGAGCAAAGGCATAGGCCTTGCTGCGGCCAAAAAACTCGCCGAAGAGGGTGCAAATGTCGTGATTTGTAGCCGAAATGAGGAGAACCTCCGGATCGCTGAGACCGAACTCAAAAAGGTGTCCATCGGAGAAGTTCTTGCAATCAAATGTGATGTTACACAAAAGGCTGATATTGAAAGTCTTGTCGATAAAACAGTCGATCATTTCGGCACAGTCCACATCCTTGTCAACAACGCCGGTGGCCCACCAGCGGGCTATTTCGAGGATTTCGACGATGATGCATGGTTCAAGGCATTTGAACTGAACTTCATGAGCGCTGTGAGGTTCATCCGAAAGGTTCTCCCACTCATGAAATCGCAAAAATGGGGACGGATCATCAACATAACATCGGTAACGGTCAAACAGCCGATCGACAACCTGATACTCTCCAATTCGATACGGATGGCGGTCGTTGGACTTGCGAAGACTTTGGCGCTCCAACTGGCGGAATACAACATCACCGTGAACAACATAGCACCGGGTTACACCTTGACCTCAAGAGTCCGTTCGCTCGTCGAGACACGCGCAAAGGAGCGTGGTGTCGAATTTGAAAAAATCGTCGAAGAACTCGTCAAAGAAGTGCCTGCAAAGCGGATGGCGGATCCGTCGGAAATCGGAAATGCGGTCGCCTTCCTCGCATCCGAAGCAGCAGGATACATCACGGGCGTAACCCTCTTTGTCGATGGCGGCTATGTCAAAGCCACATTGTGAGAGACCGCTCACATGAATTGGATCTGAACTAAGTTGACTTTTCACAAAAACTTATAGCCGAACCCCAGATTGGAACATCTTCGGTTCTAAATTTCGTTTCAGAAAATTCCTGTTTGGAGGTGGAACTATGTCGCAGGTGTGTAAATTCGCTTGGATCTTGATGTTAATTGGATTTCCATCGACCCTCATGGGACAAACCGAGCACGATCCGATCTACATCCACATGGTCATCCATATCGAGGATCTCGGGATGCCTCGCAATTTCGGCTTTGAGCGCAAAGCCCAAAATCTTTATTGGCTTGTGAACTACCTTGACAGCCTGCCTGAAGGTTATCGACCTTTGCCGATCATCGAAATTCAAGGCGATGTCGCTGAGACTGCAGTTGTTAACGATTCAAACGGTGAACTTTTCAGGGAGATGCTTGCAATGGCCTATGATCTCGGCCTCGTTTTTGGCGTCCATGCGCATTGTATCTATCGAGAAGGCGATATGAACTGGGTGATCGTCAACCTGCCGACGCCGTC
>QNDP01000306.1 GCA_003645975.1 Candidatus Hydrothermota bacterium
ATCCTGTGAGTAAGTTTTTCGGAACTCCCGTTCAAAATATGCGAACAGGAATTTGGCGGGCACCAAATGCGAAAGTCTCATCATCAGTCCTCTTTTTCGTTTGAACTCTCTGAAAGAAGCGAATGTGTTGGCCAACACCAGTCCGTCCAGTCGATTCGGATGCTTGGAGGCGACGATCTGAGCGACATAGCCGCCCATCGATGTCCCGAACATGACAAATTTTGAGATGCCGATGGAATCCAGCATCCTGACAAGCGCATCGGCATAACCCTCCAGCGTGAATTTTTCGGGTGGGTAGCTCACACGGCAGGCCTTGAACCCCTTGGACGCCAAAAAATCGGCCGTTGAGGCCATTATCTCCAAATTTCCGATCAAGCCGTGAAGCAACACAACCGGCTTGCCTTCGCCTTCAAGCTTGTATTCAAATTCATAGGTTTTCATGTTCTCCCCTCCGTTTTGGAGTTGAAAGTATATCGCATAAAACTGCGTGAATTCCTTATTTCCATGACATCTTTGTCAAAGATCGGCCTGTTTGGAGGTTCACGGTATCAGGTCATCGGATCAGGCTGAGGATGCCTTTGGCGGCTCTCACGGATGCACCTCTTTCTCCGAGAATCGAGCGAATTTCGGCGAGTTTTGAGATCATTTTGTTTCTCAGAGTTTTGTCATGCAACAGATTGAGCGCAACAGAGGCTATCTCGTCTGGATGGACATGTTGGACAAATTCCGGGACTACCGACTGGCGCATCAGGAGGTTGACGAGGCTGACTGAGCGCACTTTCGCAAGCGTTTTAGCCATGATCCAAGATATGTCCGACAGCATGTAGATGACGATCATAGGGGTTTTCAGGAGGGCGGCTTCGAGGCTTGCGGTGCCCGATGCAAGTATCACGAGGTCAGATGCTTTTATGATGGCGCGCGCCCGCCCGTTGAAGACCGAGACCGTCGGGTCTCCTCTCAGTAAATGTTTCCATTTGCATTCGCCCAGAAGCGACACAAAGAAATGGACTCTGTCCCCGAGCTCCTTTTGGATTAACTCTTTGATTTTCAACATTCTCGGCAATAAACGCCTTATCTCATCCTTTCGCGAACCGGGCAGCAACCCGATAGTCCATTCAATACCTTTAGGCCTTTCGATTGTATCATCGTCTGCATCAACGACATCAATTATTGGATGTCCGACGAATTCGGCGTCTATGCCCCAGCTCCTGAGCAGAGGCTCCTCAAAAGGTAAGATCACGATCGCCTTGTCGATGTGGCGTTTGAGGATGCGAACACGCCAGCCGCCCCAAGCCCAGACCTGCGGAACGATGTAATAGGCCGTTTTGACCCCCATCCTGTGGACTGCGGCCGCAAGTTGCAGGTGGAAACCGGGGTAGTCAACAAAGATTGCTATGTCGGCCTTTCGAGCCGCTCTCGCCAGCCTTATCAACAACTGGTGCATTTTCCGGAATCTGAGGGCGGCTTCGAGGAATCCGACCACCGACTCCTCCTCAAACGAATGAAGGAGTTCGACGCCGGCCTTTGCCATCAAACGGCCGCCCATGCCGAAAAATTCAGCGTCAGGGACAAACGATCTGAGCGCCTTCACAAGGTTAGAGGCGTGAAGGTCTCCGGAGTATTCGCCAGCGGAAATGAAGATTTTAAGCCCCATGATGTAACACTCAATAAATGAACAGCCTTTTGGCGATGTCCCTGAAATAGCGATGATAATCTTCGCCCAAAATCAAAGTTACATCGAAAAGGCTGTCTGGATCAGGAGCGTAGGTCATCGCCTTGCAGCCGATGGCTCCACCTAACAGCTTGGCTTTTGACAGCTTTCGATCCACATGGTCGATTATGTAAGTTTTTTCACTTTTACGCGGTGCGTTCCCGTAGTATCTGACATCGAAACCCATGTTTCTCAGTGCGACCGTAACTCGTTTGCCAAGACCTTGCACATCAGTGGCATTCAGGACTTCGACACGGATGTTGCCCATGTATTCCTGACGGCGGACAACTTGGGGTTCCTTCCTTTTGCTGCGGCTGCATCCAATTGACACGAGCGAAATTAACACTGCTATCATCCAGAATTTAGCTAAAAATTTTCGCATGATGGTGGCTATTATAGTCAAACCGACTCCACGATTACAAATTGATTGACTACGAAGGGGATGCGTGTAGCCAGCGGCATTAGAAGAAGTCATCATCCCATTCGTCCTCAAAAGGTATGAAACGAATCTCCTGTCTCATCCGCATCTCTTTCTCTTTGCGTCTCTTGTAGATGAGCGCATAGATCACACCGACAACAAATCCACCGATATGTGCGAACCAAGCGACGCCGCCTGTGTCCAACGCACTGAAAATCAGTTGGATAACAAACCACAGACCCAAGTAAACATAGGCTCTGAAATAGACCAACCGATACCAGAAGAAGGCTGGCACAAGCGTCAGGATGCGCGCATGGGGATACAAAATGAAATAGGCTCCAAGCACTCCTGAGATCGCTCCGGATGCGCCTATCATCGGAACATCCGAGTTCGGCGTGAAGATGATGTGCGTGAAAGAGGCCATCAGGCCGCTGATGATATAAAATTTCAGGAAATTGAAATGCCCGAACGCATCCTCGACATTGTCGCCAAATATCCACAGATACAGCATGTTTCCGATGAGATGCA
>QNDP01000035.1 GCA_003645975.1 Candidatus Hydrothermota bacterium
GAAATCCGTAAATTTGAAGGCGTTGCAAAACTAAATTTGATAATCGCCGTATTTTCGGATGTAGTCTTCGATTCCGCCCTCTTTGATTATGTCCATCAAAAACTTAGGGTAACGGTTGAAGGTGTATTCTTCGCCTTTCGTCAGATTTTTGATGATTCCGTTGGCAAGGTCGATCTCAAGGATGTCGCCCTCGTCTATCCGATTGACATCGTCTCCGAGCTCGATGACCGGCAGCCCGATGTTGATGGCGTTTCGGTAGAAAATCCTTGCGAACGAGTGAGCTATGATCGCCGAGACGCCTGCTATTTTTATGATTCTCGGTGCATGCTCACGGGATGATCCGAGACCGAAGTTGCGGCCGCCCACGATGATGTCGCCCTTTTGGACTTTCTTGGCGAAGTCCTCACGAGCGTCCTCAAGGACATGTTTTGCAAGTTCCGGCAGGTTTGTCCTCAGATGGAAGTATCTTCCGGGCGCTATGTGGTCGGTCGAAATGTTGTCGCCAAATTTCCAGACCTTACCTTTCAACACCATAGTTTCAACTCCTTGTTATTCAAGGTATTTTCTGGGATCAGCTATCTTGCCCTCAATGGCCGATGCCGCTGCGGTGGCCGGCGACGCAAGGTAGATGAAAGCGTTCGGATTGCCCATCCTTCCTTTGAAGTTGCGGTTCTGGGTCGAGATGACGACCTCACCATCCGCAAGGACACCCTCGTGGACGCCCACGCAGGGGCCACAGCCGGGCGCAAGGACTGCTGCACCAGCCTCGACGAACACCTCCAGAAGCCCTTCTTTCATGGCATCCATGAACACCTTACGAGAAGCTGGGATCACGATAAGCCTGACATCCGGGTGTTTGTGGCGTCCTCTTAGGATAGACGCTGCGATCCGCAGGTCTTCAAGTCGCCCGTTTGTGCATGTGCCGATGAACACTTGATTTACTTTGATCTCATCTTTGACGGCTTCGGATATTGGCCTCACATTGTCAACTGTGTGCGGATACGCAACCATAGGTTCAAGTTTGGAGACATCGAACTCATAAGTCTTCTCATATTGCGCATCTGCGTCGGGTCTGATTTCACGGAATTTGTCAGCCCTTCCATGCTCCTCAAGCCATTTCAATGTCTTTTCGTCCGTAGCAATGAGTCCGGTCTTGGCGCCGGCCTCGACGGCCATGTTGGTCAAGGTGAATCTGGCTTCCATCGACATGCTCTCGATCGTGTCGCCCTCGAACTCCATAGCTTTGTAAGTAGCGCCATCTGCGCCTATCGTGCCGATGATGTGGAGGATTATATCCTTTGAGAAGACGCCGATCGGCAGCTCTCCTTTGACCACAAATCTATGAGTTTCTGGCACTTTCATCCACACTTTGCTGAGTCCGAATGCAAGGGCGACATCTGTGGAACCCATACCGGTTGCGAATGCGCCGAGTGCGCCGGATGTGCAGGTGTGTGAGTCAGCTCCGACAAGCACTTCGCCCGGATTCACATATTTTTCGATGAGAAGTTGGTGGCAGATGCCCTCACCGACATCGGACAGGATCGCTTTCGTGCGTTTTGAGAAATCCCTCAAAATGTTATGGGCGTTCGAGAGTTCCTTGCGCGGGCTGGGTGCAGCGTGGTCTATGAACAGGATAGCCCTGTCGATTGCGACATCGTCAAATCCAAGTTTATCGAATTCCTCTACGGTCAACGGGCCTGTCCCGTCCTGAACCATAGCGACATCGACCGGAACTACGACTATCTCGCCCGGTGTGACATCTCGGCCGACATGTTCGGACAGTATTTTTTCGGCGATAGTTTTGCCCATCTTATCGTTCCTCCAGCGGGATATACTCGACCTCGGTGGGACCGTTGTAAATGCTTGTCGGTCTGAAAATTCTGTTGTTTTGGAGATACTCGAGGACATGTGCAGTCCATCCTGCCACACGAGCCGCAGCGAAAAGCGGTGTGAATATCTCCTTCGGCAGGTCAAGCATCTTGTAAACTATTGCGGAGTAAAAATCCACATTCGGAAACACGCCTTTGGCTCCAAGTTCACGGATCACGACCTCCTCGATTTTCTCGGCTATCTCGAACCATTTGGTCTGGCCAGACTTCTGGGAAAGCTTACGGGCGTATTCCTTCAGGATGCGCGCTCTCGGATCGTAAGTCTTGTAAACCCTGTGTCCAAACCCCATGATTCTGCGGCGCTGTGCCAGCGCATTTTTAATATAAGGTTCAACATTTTCGACGCTTCCGATCTCCTCGATCATTTCAAGGACGCGCTCGTTGGCTCCACCGTGCAGAGGACCACGAAGTGCGCCGATTCCGCCGACTATCGCAGAATGCATATCGCTCAATGTCGATGCGATAACCATCGCCGCAAAAGTCGATGCATTCATTCCGTGTTCTGCATGAAGGATAAGGATGACATCCATCAGACGTGCTGTCTCAGCGTCCGGCACCTCGCCTGTAAGCATATAAAGCAAGTTAGCGGCGTGACTTAGGTTTGGATTCGGGTCGATGAGTTCGAGTCCCTTGCGTGTTCTGTGTGCGTAGGCCACGATTGTCGCCATTTGAGCCGTTATTCTGACGGCCTTGCGAATCCTTGCGCCTCGTGATGTGTCATGCTTGTCAGGGTCGAAGCAGCCGAGCATCGACACGCATGTCCTGAGAGCCTCCATCGGATGCGTATCTCGTGGGATGTTGCCGATGCATTCTTTCATAAAGTCCGGGATCCGACGGTGTTCGATCAGGTCTCGCTTGAAATTCTCGAGCTCATCTTTGTTTGGAAGGTCTCCAAACCAAAGGAGATAAGTGGTCTCCTCGAAGGTCGAGAATTGGGCAAGCACCTCGATAGGAAATCCACGGTATATCAGATTGCCCTGCTTTCCATCGATGTGGGAAATTGCGGTTATTGCAACGGGCACACCTTCAAGTCCCCGTGAGAACGGAACTTGAAATTCTTCCATCCTGCTGACCATGAGCAACCTCCTTCTTTCAAAGTTTTTTTGAAAGAATTCATCAAGGTAAAGATAGAATAACAACTTAGTCTTGTTTTGCTTCTGGAGAAATTTTAACCATAGAATTCGATTTAAAGGATAACGATTTTAAAGGAGCGGGGGATAAATGTGCAGCGTTCGGAAAAATTTGAGTGTAAAATGGGCGCTCATGTCGGATTCGGACCACTTTAAAACATGAGTTATCAAAATCAGCTTAAAATCAAGCACTTAATGCGGAAAATCAGGGAATGAAGGGCTCCAATCACCGCCTCAAATCTGCCGCACTCGGCTTTGAACGCTCCTGTCCGTTTATCTTTCGGCTGTTTTAGTAAGTCCTTTGCTTCCAAGCAACTTAATTGATTTTCCATTTCTAAGGGCATTTAGGTTGGACTCGATGCCGCAGGACGCTTTTGGAAGTAGAGTGGGTGAAAAACTTGCAGTATAATTCACACATCAAATTTAAAAAGGAGGCGTAAGATGTTGGCACTGGCATCTTTATGCCTTTATGCATCAATTGTAATGCCTGAGTCGTTGAATGTAAGGCTTGCGGGCGGATGGAGTTTTGGGCCTCTCGTTGTGTCCGTTGAAGTGGATCGGTCTCGTAACCTGCTTTTTTCGGGCGCAGGCGGCGGAATCTATATCTGGGACATCTCCGATCCGTCAAATCCAGTGAAGCTTAACGAACTCAGCACCTTTGGCTTTGTCTATGACATGTTTTTCGATTCTACCAGAAACGCACTTTTCGTTGCGGACTACAACGGTGGACTCGAAATCTGGGATGTCTCCGACCCTGCCAACGCCAATTTCGTCAGCCGATGTCTGACCGATGGCACGCCTATGGGCGTCTATGTGCGAGGCAATTACGCCTATGTTGCGGATGGCGACTTTCGTGTGATCGATGTGTCTGATCTTTCTGACCCACATGTGATTGGGAATCTGACGACGGTGGGGATGACCGAAAAGGTCTTTGTCAGCGGAAATTATGCCTATCTTGCGGGCGGCTCGATGAAAATCGTTGACATCAGCAACCCAAGCAATCCGCATCAGATCGGCCAATTTTTCGCATCAGGATCGAGCCATGATGTGAGAGTGGTCGATACGCTTGCCTATGTCGCCAATGACTACGGCGGTCTCAGCGTCGTCAATGTGCGCAACCCCATCTATCCGAGAGCAGTGGCTCAGATCGCCTTGAACGGCGCCGCCAACGGCCTCGATGTGGCTGGAAACAGCGTTTTTGTAGCTACGGACTCGGGCTTTAGCGTTGTGGATGTCTCCGATCCAAGTTCGCCTTTGGTGAGATCGTCATATCTCCTGCCAAATCCGGCCAGCGGGGTCGTTGCAACGGATGGCTTGTTGTTTGTGGCGGACGGCAAACCGTCCTATTTCCATCAATCCAGTGTCTATGGTTTCGATGTTTCTCAGCCGGTGATGCCGACGGAGCTTTGGCATTACGGTTCGCCTGACAGTCCCCATTCCGTGTTCGTCTATGGCGATTACGCCTATCTCACGACTCGGACAACCGGCCTTTACATTCTCGATATTTCAGACCCAACTCATGTCCATGAGGTAGCCCATTATGACGATAACCTTCAGGACAGCAAAGGGTTATATGTTGACAGAGACTATGCTTATGTCGCAGACGAGATGTCTCTTAAAATCATCGATGTCTCCGACCCTACAAATCCACATGAAGTCGGTTCCTTAACTTCACCGGGCGGTTATGTTGACGATGTTGTGGTCAGTGGAAACACGGCTGTGACAGCGGGATTTTATTTCTTGGTGGTCGATGTCGCTGACCGCACAGATCCGCATTGGGTTATTCGTGGACATCTGATTTCCGAAACGATTTCGGTGGGCATTTACGACCATTACGGCTATGCGGTTTGCAGTTCACCGGCGAGCGGTGTGTTCGTGTTTGACCTTTCGGACATCCCGGATACAACGGAGTTCTGGCCGATAAGTAGCTGGGACTACAACAATTACATTTACTCAGGCGCTGTCTCGGACTCCATTGTGTTGGTTGCGACCTATTACGATGGGGTGAGATTGCTGACCGACCCGTTGAACATCCATGAGATAGGCTCGATTGCTCCGCCATCTGTCGCATATCATGCTGTGGCTCAGGGTAATACAGTCTTCATGGCGACGGAAGATGGTCTCGTAGTCTTCGACATTTCGGACATATCGAATCCCATCCAATCGGGTTATTACACGGGAACGGCCTTCGGCTTCGACAGGGTGTTTTCGGTTGGCAACAGGATCTTTGCAGTCGAGGAATACAACGGAATCAAGATCTTCGATTATTCGCCGCAGGACATCTCGGAGCGGTCGGAACTGCCCGTCACATCGTCTTTGGAGCTCATCTTTGTTGATGGAATGCCTGCCATTCGATTGGAACTGCCGACCCTTGAGAGGGCAGAGGTCTCCGTCTTCGATGTCAGCGGAAGGTTGGTCTGGAGAGAGGACTTTCATCCCGAAGGAAACCCGACGGTTCTGGAACTTCCAACCGATTTGCCTTCGGGGATTTACATGGTCGAGGTGCGGACGCCGCATCTGTCAACAAAATCAAAATTCGTCATTTTGCGTTAGCCCAAAAATAGAACTCGGAGCTGAGCGTTTTTCGGTAAGTTTTTATCTTCAAATTGTGGCTTAGACCTTAGAAAAGTCGGTTTTCGGCTTGTTGCAAAATTGATTGTCCTGAAGTAAGATAGGTGGCTATGATATGGTCGGATCTGCTTGCCAGAAGTGCATTAAGCGAGATTGTTATCAACCTGATCGGTGAGATTAGGCCCAGAGTTATTTTAAGGACTGTTACCGAAGGAGTTATACGTGTCTTCGAAGTGCCACTTTCTGCCGCACTCCTGTTAAACCTCGAATTTAATAAAATTGAACACATTTGGTTCGCAGCAAAGGAATCGGGTAAGTCAATTAAAACTTTGGATTTCGGAAATTTACAGATTGGCGCCCACAGCCGTTATGCGAAAGAAATCCGCAAGATAAATAACCCCATATTTGTCAGGGATTTATCGATGGTCACCGACTTGGAATTGCGACAGTTCGCCGAAAAACTCATTTCGCTTTACAAAGTCTATGCATTCCTCATCATTCCAATAACATCGGCAATTCGTGGAACGCTTGGACTCGTCATCATCGCTACCAAAAGGTCGTTTTCCAGAGAAGAAATCGGCATCCTCGAAGAGTTTGGCCGTAACATCGGAAGATTGCTCGATCTTGCGGAGAAAGTCGAGGAGACTATCCTTCGCGAAAAAGAGACCTCGCTCCTTATCGACCTCCTGCGCAATGTCAGCGATATGAGACGCAACCTCAAACTCGTCGTCAAATATGTTAACGAACTCATAGAGCCTGACTTAACGGTTATTTTTCTTTACGATCCCAACACAAAGACACTCGAGGGCTACACAGGTTACGGCGTCTCGGAAAATGTGGTCAAATCGGTTAAACTGCATCTCCAAAACTGTCCTTTCGCACAAAAGGCGTTCCACACAAGGAAGCCCATAGTTGTCTCGGACATCATGCAAGACACGCATGTCCCTGACGATGTGAAAAACAAGCTCCAACCTCGAAGCTCGCTCATTGCGCCCATGTTCTCAGGAGACGAGCCTCTCGGCATCCTTGCAGTGGTGCAAAAACGGCTCCGTGAGTTCACGCCCGAAGAGGTCAAGATAGTCAAAAGGTTTGCTGATCAATCGGCATTGGCCATCGAAAAGGCGCGTCTGCACGAAAATCTTCAGAGGACAAAGGACTACCTTAAAGCCATTTTTGACAGCCAGCAGGACATCATTTTGGTGGTGGAGCTTGACGGTTCCGTCTTGGATGCGAACAAAAGCGCTTTGGACTATTTCGGACTGTCCAGAGACGAAATTTTGACAAAACATTGCTACAAACTGATCAAAAATCGGGATGAAAGCTGCCTCAAATCCAAAAATTGTCCGATTTCCAGAATATTGGAACTCAAAAAGCCGACGCGCATCCGAACGGAAAAGGTCGAACATCCCGATCTTGGCTCTACGATTTACGATGTTGTCGCCGCCCCGATTTATGAACACGGTCGGATTGGGCGGATCGTGCTCTCAATGCGCGATGTTACCCGTGAAATTGAACTTGAGGAGAAGCTCCGTGCTGTCAACGAGCTCGGAACCGAACTCCTGCTGATACGCGATCCGATGAGGATAGCCAATGCGGTGCTCGATGTCGCCGAAAATGTCTTAAAATTCAAGACATTTGTGCTCGCATTCTACAACGAGATGCTCGGCGAACTTATGGTCTATGGTCTGAGGGGGGAACCGGAAAACTATGCGGTCAACAAGCCCGTGCCAGAACACGATATGTGCGCTCACAGGGTCATGAAGTTCGGCGAACCCTATTACCTTCCGGTTGGAACGCGCGGATTTCCTGAGATCTGCGTTCCCATAAAGGTGAAGGACAAGGTTACGGGTGTGGTTAAAGTCGAAGGTTATATCGGCATGGAGTTCGACGATAATGACATGCAACTGCTCATGGCGCTCGCCTCGCAGGCAGGTTTCGCTATGGAGAATGCAAGGCTGTTCATCCAGCTCGGTGAATCCGAACGCCGTTACCGTTCGCTCTTGGAAAACGCAAATGACGCAATTTTTGTGGTCGATAACGATGGATTTATCGTTCAGGCGAACAAGGTGGCAGCGGAGCTGACCGAGTATCGCAGAGATG
Source organism: Candidatus Hydrothermota bacterium (assembly GCA_003645975.1). Taxonomy (GTDB): domain Bacteria; phylum Hydrothermota; class Hydrothermia; order B15-G9; family B15-G9; genus B15-G9. The sequence goes on from QNDP01000035.1 coordinate 7,691, forward strand.
AACTTTTGGGCAAATCGATCGACGAAATTTTTGAAGGACCTGAGCCGTTTTTCTTTTCGACCCACATGATGCCGACCTTGCGGACGGGTAGAGGAGTGCGTGTGGAAGGCGAACTCGTATCAAAAAGCGGCGCCCGAATCCCGGTCGAATGGTCTGGTTCTGCTGTCGGACTCAGGGGCGAGGTGCTTTATCTCGGCATAGCAAGAGACCTCCGTGAACAGAAGCGTGCCGAACGAACTTTCAAGGCTTTGAATTCCGCAGCACTTGCAGTTATGCGCTACTTAAGTGAGGACGAGATCTTCTCGACCGTAGGCAATGAGCTGCGAAAACTCGATTTTGAATCTGCCCTGTTCATGCTTGACGAGACTGGGAATTTTCTAAAATTGCGTTACCTCTCTTTTGGCGACCCGACGCGCTTGCTCTCAGGTCCACTTCCCATCTCCTCGATCAAACCGATAGAGGAAGCGATAACTTATCGTCGAGGTGTGGTCTCGGTCGTGCCGCTCGCACCGCTGTTCAACCGTCCCGGAATCATCGCACCGCTTACACGAGGCGAAAGCACAATCGGAGTCCTCGTCGTTCTCTCAAACGAGATAAACGAAAGGGATTTGCCAGCCGTTACGCTGTTCGCTCATCAGGTCTCGATCGCACTGGAAAACGCAAAACTTTACCAGAGTGTGAAAGAATATGCCGAAAACTTGAGGAAGATTTTGGAACTTTCGATAGCTATGAACACAGCGGAGACCGAAGACCAGACGATAAAGGCACTTACGGATTTGACTGTCAGGCTGATGGATGTCTCGGCGGCACTCGTCGCACTTTACGATGCAAACAAGCAGGCGCTCGTTGGGACACCGCCGGCGGCAGGCGTTCCGGATGCGCTTGTCAAGGGCGTAACGGTATCGCTCAACGAATCGAACCTCATCGCACGCTCCGTCAACGAAGGCAAAGTCTATTACATCAACGATTTGACGAGATACCCAAGCGAGCAAGTCCGATGGGTTAGGAATCTCGGCATCCGAAGGCTTATCGCTGCGCCGCTCAAGGTCGGCGGCAACCTTGTGGGTGCGTTTTGCATCGGTAGAACGGGCGAATACAAGCCATTCGAGGAGGACGATGCCAGAATCTTCGCCATATTGGCCAATCACGCTGCGACGGCTATCAGGAACGCTCAGCTTTTCGATCGTCTGAAGCGAACTTTGCGCAAATTGGAAGCGACCTATGAGATCACATTGGCCGCCCTTGTCAATGCCCTCGACGCACGCGAGCACGAGACACAGTTCCATTCGCAGCGTGTCGCAGAATATGCCAGAAGATTGGCAAAGGCGCTTGGAATAACGGGTCAGGACCTCCGTTATATCTACTGGGGCGGCCTCCTGCATGACATCGGAAAGATCGGCATTCCCGACAGCATCCTTTTGAAGCCCGGCAAGTTGAATGACGATGAGTGGAAAATAATGAAGCAACATCCACTTATCGGTTTCAAAATCGTC
>QNDP01000036.1 GCA_003645975.1 Candidatus Hydrothermota bacterium
AGGCGGTGCGGAACGAGACACGGGCGTAGTTCAAGCGATTACACCATGGGCACTTAGGGATACAGTCTATTGGAACTGGGTCGATGCCAACCGCAAGATAGTCGATTCGCTGAGCGACGGGCGGATAGGTTATATCCATCTTCGCGGCATGGGCAACAACAATCTCAGAGAATTTTACGAGCAACTTTACCGCGAGCGGCACAAGGATGCGCTGATCATCGATGTGAGGTTCAACGGCGGCGGTCGTGTCCACGATGCTATCCTGAACTTCTTGAGCCGAGTGCCTTATGGTTTCACAACGGAGCGAGGAGACACATTCCTGCGGCCTGAACCGGAATTCAAATGGAACAAGCCCGTGGTCATGCTCATCAACGAGTATTCGTTCAGCGACGCAGAAATTTTCCCTATGGGCTTCAAACAGTTAGGTCTCGGAAAGGTGATCGGCGTTCCGACCTACGGCGGTGTCATCGGCACTTACAACACCAAACTCATGGACGGCCGGACTGTTTTCAGAGTGCCGATTGAAGGATGGTATCGGCTTGATAAAACACCACTTGAGAACAAACCTGTTGAGCCGGACATCTATGTCGAGAATCCACCGGAATATGACAACAGACCGGGCGGCCCTCAGATTGAGAAAGCCGTCGAAGTGCTACTTGAGATGCTGGAAAAACCGAAACAGGAGTGAACCTAAGTAAACCTACGCCGAGCGGACAGACTTAAAGTTAAAGATTTAGTTACCTTTTAACACTACAAATTTAGCGGTCTTCGTCACGCCACTGTCGTCTTCGTAACGCAAAAGATAGATTCCTGAGCGCAGCTTTTCGGTGGGCAGGGTGATTGTGTGGTATCCGGCTTCGTATTCGGCATCGGCACAAACGGTTTCGACGACCCTTCCGCTCACATCGAAGATCTTGAGATTCACTTTTGCCCTGTGTGGAAGCGCCAATTTGACCACAGATGCGCCTTCTGAAGTGGGCATCACATCCATTGCGAAATCGAACGGAAGGTCAGGTCGGCCGGCATCCTCGTCGATTCCAACAGTGTGGATGACAATGTCATAATCGCCTTCGGCATCGTTGTTCGACCACACAACCACGCCGAACCAGTCCGAATGGTCGATTGAGACGGTGAACCCCTCGTCTCCGCCGGCTTCTGCTGTATCACTCGATTCCACAGCGCCTGCTCTGCCAAACGCATAGTTTGATGACCCTTCGGAATCGAAGAGGGCCAAGCCGAGATCGAGCGACGGGTCTTGCACATCGAGCGTGAACTGATAATCCCCTGGGGTGAGGTAGATGTCATAGATTTCGACGACATCCACAGGCTCCCAATGATCTGGATTTTGCCCCATAGAAAGGGCATCGGTGTCATCCTCATATTCGACAGTAGCATCTCCGGTGCCATAGAAGCGTTGCACTTCAATGCCTTCCAGTCCGAGCGGAGCATGATTGTAGTCTCTCACAACAAAATCGACGGCACTGCCTGCGTAAATCGACGATGTGAGGAAAGAGGTGTCTGCGAAAGTTGTGTCTTTGTAGAGGAAAATGTCCCAATCGCTCCCCCAAGCTGGGCGGACTCCAACGACCGCCCAATAAATATAATTTTGCTCGTAGAAGAAAAACTCGTCTTCGGTGACAGTTACCGCCTCGTCCGATATGAGCTCAGGAAGACCAGTGCCTTCAAACGAGACCTCGATCGTGTAATCTCCGCCTTCGGCGTTGTTAGCCCAGACGATCACGCCATACCAATCTGTGTGATCAAGGGTTACCGTAAAGGACTCTGATCCGCCAGGACCTGAACCGTCGGAATAATGTTGAAGTGATACACGGTCAAAGGCATAGTCGGATGGTCCGTTGTAGGAATCATAAAGTCCTATGCCGAGATCGACATTTCCGGATGTGATTGTAAGGTTGAATGTGTAGGTTCCGGGGTCGAGATGGATGTCAAAAATTTCGACGACATCACCACTTGGCCAAGTGTAGGACTGAGAGCCAACTTCCAGCATTTCGTTGAAATCCTCATATTCGACGGTTACGCCGCCGCTACCCGCATACCGATAAACCCTAACGCCTTCCCAACCTGTCGGGGCGTGGTTGTAATCTCTGACCACAAAATCGACCGAACTTCCCGCAAGTCTCGAATCTTCGAGGAATTGCGTGCAGGCCGTATCCTCATAAAGAGATATGTCCCAATCACTTCCATCATCAGGCCTGATGCCAACCGCCGCCCAATAGATATAAGTCTGATTGTAAACGAAGTTCTGATCGTCGGTTATGTAAACCGCCTCATCGGACCCAAGTTGGTTTTGGGCAACGGCAAGTGCGGCATAGGCATCGACACAGCCGTAACCGTAGAGTTCGTCCCATCCGGAGGCACCTCTATCGTCAGCAGTGTTTTGAAGCCTATCTCTTAGCTCATCGTTGCTCATGCTTGGATACTCGCTCCAAACAAGCGCTGCGACACCACTGACATGCGGTGCAGCCATCGATGTCCCGTCCATGTGGCTGTAACCGTCGGGATATGTGGTCGATATGATGCTCACTCCGGGAGCAACAAGTTCCTGCTGAGGCCCATAATTGCTGAAGCTGGCAAGTGACCCGTCTTGGCCAACTGCGCCGACTGCGATGACAGATGCATACCTCGCAGGATATAGGATCGAATCGGCGCCGTTGTTGCCCGAAGCTGCTACGAGGAGACAGCCATGATTCCATGCATAGTTGCAGGCATTTTCCAGTGTGGTAGAATAGGTGTAGCTGCCCCAACTCATATTCAAAATGTCGAATCCCTGATCGGCCGCCCACATGACGGCGTCGGCGAGGTCGCTCATAGCGCCCGAACCCGTCTCGTCCAACGCGCGAAGTGATACCAATCTGCAACCGCCTGCCATTCCAGCTATGCCGGTGTTGTTGTTGATCGTAGCCGCTGCAATTCCAGCCACATGTGTGCCGTGATCCTCGTCCGGATCGTCCGGCATCGGATCAGCATCATCATCGACAAAGTCGTAACCTATTAGTCCTGAGAATCTTGCACTTAAATCCGGATGCGTGTATTGAACGCCCTCATCGATTATCGCTATCGCAATGCCCATACTGCCCGTTTGAAAGTCCCAAGCGTCAGGTGCATTGATGTGTTGAGGTCCCCACTGACTCGACCAGAGCGGATCGTTTGGAATGAACTGAACATGATAGCGGATGTCAGGTTCGGCATAACGAACGCCCTCGATATGCGAAACATTCTCGATGAACTCAAGCGCCTGTTCCTTGCTTGGATTCTTCAACTTGACCACCAAAAAGTTAGCGGAGTTTGAGACCGACCTCTTGATGACTTCTGCGCCAAGAGCGCCTAAGACAGAATCCCATTTGGCATCAAAACGATCTTCACCTTGTTCCAAAACCACGACTATGCGGCCAGGCTCAGCATCTTTGCTTGTGATCTGTTGAATAAGCGTGTGTCTATCAGGGACTTTGTTACAATCGTATTTGACACGAGGCTCTTTCCTTGTCCGAACGGCTTCCTTTTCGACTGGCTCCTCTGCATGGCCTGACCCAAGTTTTTCGTCCAGCGTTGCGTTCACAGTCGGGCGCACCGAGATTTCGGACGACGGTGAGTGTGAGCCGGGCTTCTCGACTAATCTTTTGCTTTTCTCCGCCATGCTGACGGTGGCCGACTTTGCGGCTTCAACCGGCTTGTCAGTCAATACCTTTGCCTTTTGACTGTTGCCGGTAGCCGCTACGGCGAACAGCAGCATAGATATTGCCATCATCTTTGCATTCATGTCCATTCACCTCCATGATCCTCCCATCCGCTCGGCGCAGGTGAAACCGGATAAAAGTTCCAAAAACGATGATTTGATTGCTATTTTAAGACAAAGCAAGCGACATCGCACTCTAACAACCAAACTTCGAGCCAAGCGGAAAGTGTATTTTGCGGAAGTTCAAAGGGCAAATTTTCGGAACTGAGCACACAAACGTGTGGATGTTCAGCGCGGGCGTTGGAACTCGGCGGTTCTACTGCCCAAGACCGCCAATTTGGAGACGCGCGACTGTGTGTATTCAAGCGCCCTTCTGACCTCCTCGAACTTGTTGGAGGCTCGTTTGATATGCTCTCCGAGAACGGAGAGCGCCTTCATGAGGTATTCCAACTGTCTTGACAACCCTGAAAGCTCGTCGAGGATCTGCTCTGCACGCCTTTCGAGTTCCAACCCTTTCAGTCCGTAGAGGATAATTTGGAGATAGGCGTAAAATGTGCTCGGTGAGACCGGGATGACCCTTTTGGAAAGCGCATAGTTGTAAAGTTCGCCTCTGTCTTGGTTCAAAAATGCTTCGTAATAAACCCCTTCTGCCGGAATGTAGAGCATGGCAAAGTTGAAAGTGCCCTCATCGGGACGGATGTATTTTGATGCCACCTCGTCGATCCTGCGTTTTACATCTTCAAAAAACATCCTGCGATACCGTGTCTTGGAGTTCAAATCCGATTCATTCAAAAACTTGCGAAAGTTATCAAGCGGAAACTTGGCATCTATCGGCACGACCTTGCCATTGACGAAAAGAGCTACATCGACCTTAACATTGCTTCGAGGATACGAATATTGAAACTTGAAGCTGTTCTTCGGCATAACTTCCTGAACAAGCTTCTGAAGGAAGACCTCACCGATCACTCCACGCGTCGCCTGTGGCTGCAAAATCGTCTGAAGCTGTGCGATGTCTTTGGTCAACTCTTCCACCGAACGCGTGACCTCCTCAAGACGCCCGAGACTCTGCTTGACATCGACAAGCGCATTCGATGTCGTCATCAGGCCGGTATCGACTTTTTGAGAAAAATCGCCAAGATGGCGTGTTACAAGATTGGCAAGGCTTTGAACCTCGTTCTGCAACAGAATCAAACTTTTTTCCAAAGAGCCGGTCTGATTTTTTGTGGATTTGACGGCCAGATAGACAAGGAACAGGGTAACACCGAAAAGCCAGACGATAATCAAAATTTCCATAAATATCGCCCCCAAAAGGCCGTTTCAGTCGGCTTTTCCCAGAAGGAAAAAGCGCAACAGCCTTAGCGACACAATCTTACGGTATTCAGCGGTTGAGCGTTGATCGTCTATGGGACGGATAAGCTCGGCATATTTCGCCTCTATCGAGGGATAAATCTGCTCGATTTCGTCGATTTTGATGCCTTTGAGCATCTTTTCCGCATCGCGTGAACGGACGACGGTTGGCGCTACGGCGCCAAAGGCAATGCGAATATCATCGATCCTGTCTCCCTGAAGATTTTTGAGACCGACAAACGAGACCTTTGAAAGGGCGTTAGCCCGCCGAGTGCCGACTTTACGGTAGAAAATTGAATCAAATTCGTCCATCGGGATGCGGATTTCGCAAAGGATCTCGTTCTCCTTCAGGACGGTCTGGCCGGGTCCCGTGATGAAATCTTCGATCGGCACAGTGCGTTCGCCTTCGACCGACCTCAGAACCACCTTTGCGTCAAGCGCATAAAGTGGCGGGAGCGTGTCGCCGGCCGGCGATGCGTTGCAGATGTTTCCTCCAATCGTTGCGATGTTGCGCACCAGAGGCGACGCCATCTCTTTGACCGCAAGTTTCAAAACTTCAGGAACTCGACCGTCTTTGAGCAGTTCTGTCAGAGTTGTAGCCGAACGGATGATCAATTCGTCGCCTTCGACCTCGATGCCCTTAAGTTCATGCAGGTGGGCAACGAACATGACGGGTTGTGAGAACTTAGGCGGCAGTCCAGCCCAATTTTTGTAACGGACCATAAGGTCAGTGCCGCCGGCCAGCGGAAGCGCTTTCGTTTCGTTCCGTATCCTCAACGCCTCGTCGATTGTGCTTGGCCGATATGCGTTCACCATAGCCCTGCCCCCTTCTGTGCGGCCAATTTGACCGCATTGACTATCATGTTGTATCCGGTGCAACGACAGAGATTTCCGGATAGTCCGCGCCTGATCTCCTCATCGGTGGGGTGTGGGTTCTCCGAGAGAAGTGATTCGACCGCCATGATGATCCCCGGCGTGCAGAATCCGCATTGGACAGCGCCTGCTTCCGCAAAAGCATCGAGCAAAACTTTGAACTTTTTAGTCTTGCGGTAGCCTTCGATGGTCATAACACGCCTACCCATCACCATTCCGACAGGGACAAGACACGAAGGGACGGCCTTTCCGTCGAGCAACACGGTGCACGATCCGCATTCGCCCTCTCCACACCCCTCCTTGACGCCGATGAGTCCAAAATGCTCTCTCAGGACATCGAGCAACCTCATCGTCGGCTCGACATCGACCGAAACTTTTTGTCCATTCAGTTCAAATTCGATCTTCATAACGACCGCCTTCCTGTTGATTTTAAGCGAAATTTTAAAACCCCAATGTCTCAACTGCAAGCGCCGCCGTTCCGCCGAATCCCATAGTGTTCAACAGGATAACATGCGAATAGATGTGTCCAAATCGGAGGTTTAAATCACAAGCGAATCTTTTTTGGGTGACTGACAAAAATCCTACTTTCACATTTTTCTTTTCAAAATGTCGGGTAAAAAGCTGAGAGGCAGTCGATTTTGCTGTAATCAAATCATTCGCATCTGCCTCCGAGATGTTTCGCGAGGAACTCATCGGCCCGACGGAAGAAATCGAGTCGGTTCTCTTCCTTCATAAGTCCATGTCCTTCATCGGGATATTCGACATATTCGACTGGGATGCCGCGTTTTTTCAGAGCCTCAACGATCTGCAAGCTTTCGGTGCGCTTCACACGCGGATCGTTTTTGCCCTGTCCGATCAGAAGTGGCACACGGATTTTGTCAACACTGAAAAGCGGAGATCTCGATTTCAGGAATTCCTCGTCCTTCTCAGGATGGCCTATGTGTCGATAAATCATGTTCAAGTAAGGCTTCCAATAAGGCGGAATCGATTTGATGAAGGTGATGAGGTTCGACGGACCGACAATATCGACACCACAGCGATAGAGTTCAGGTGTGAACGCCACACCTGCGAGCGTGGCGTAGCCGCCGTAAGAGCCGCCCATGATGGCGATCCGCTTTGGATCTGCGATCCCTTGATTTATCAGCCACTTGACTCCGTCGGTGATGTCATCCTGCATCTTGCCGCCCCATTCCCGCATAGCGGCATTGATGAATTTTTTGCCATAACCCGTTGAACCTCTAAAATTCACCTGAAGCACTGCGTAACCTCGATTTGCAAGCCATTGGGCTATTGGATCGTATCCCCACACATCGCGCCACCATGGGCCGCCATGCACCAGAACCACAACAGGCAGGTTTTTGGGTTCAACGCCGACCGGAAGCGTCAAATAGCCGTGAATTGTAAGTCCATCGCGCGCAGTGTATTTGATCGGTTTCATCTCAGCCAGAGGATATTTCTCAAGTTCAGGCCGAGCTACAAACAACAACTTAGCGTCTTTCGTCTCACGGTCGTAAAGGTAGTAGTGCATCGACTGTCTGTCGCCCTCAAACATAATCAGCCACAGTTTGTTGGCACCGTCTCGAGACACGTCTTTGAAAGACCCGCTTTCAAGTTCGCCTATCCTTCTGAAATCGTCCTCGAGGTCGGGATCGAGGACTATCCACTCAAGTTTATCTCTGACGATGCTGATGGCTTCAGGGCGCTTGGCTTTGGGGTGGAACAGGAAGTCGAAATGGAGGTCGTATTCATTGTCGGAAGCGAGAACCTTTTCTTGAAGCGACTCAAGATCCAACTCGATGAGTGCGTTGGTGTTTCGGCCGACACTGCTGACCATGTAGAGTTTTCCGTTCCTTGCAGTGATCAACGAGGTCGCCAACTCATCGTCTTGGGAGACATCAAAGAGGTGCTCAAATTGTCCGTTCCGTTTGGCATAGACTGCGAATCCGCCCTCCTCAAGCGGTGTGGTGTAAGCCACAAGGTCGAGCTTTTCGTCCGCCACGAAAGACATTGCGTTGACAGTGTTTTCAAAGACCAATTCGAGTTTGCCCGTGCGTGTGTTAAGGCGGAAGATGTCCATGAGGCTGCGATCGCGTTCGTTCATGTGGATCAACACCTCGTCGGGAAAATCGGGATGACTTCTGATCGGCAATGCTTGGACATCCTTTTCGGGCGTAAGGAGTTTTGGCTCGGATTCTCCTCGATAGTCTATGGCGAAGATTCTGAAGTTTTCATCGCCGTCGATGTCCTGAAAATAAAGGATCTGCTCACCGTTCCAAGCCCATTGATACCAGAAGACTTCGCGCCCTTTTTCCTTTGTAACAGGCCATTTTTCGCCGGTCTTTAGGTCTTGGACCCAGATGTTTTTGAATCCTTCGAGTGGTGCGACAAACGATATGAATCTCCCATCGGGCGACACCTTCACATTAGCGACCTTTGCGTCGCCAAAGAAGACCTCAAGCGGTATAAGCGGCACATCTCTCATAACTTACCTCCATGGATTTCGACGAATTTTCTAATCGAACGGTCATAAGTCCGTTCGACTTCTGGCGGAAAGAAGCATGCTGGCAGTTCGCCGAGACTCAAATGGTAACGCAAGCATTCACAGCAATAACCCTTTTTTGAGCATGGTTCATAAGTACAAGGGCAATTTTTCAAGTTTTGCTCATAATTTTTGCATCCACCTTTGCAGTTCATCCTCTGCCTCCTTTTTGATCAATTTTGAGAATTTTAAACTCAGCTTTCCCTTTTTGAAATTTACGGGATTATGACGAGAGGCGGGGGCGAACGCCGTGCGGGATAGCCAATCCCCCATTTGGAGAGAGTGTTCCTTCCCCCTCTGGGGAAGGTTAGGATGGGAGCAAATCGCCTCCCCCTCTGGGGAGGGTTGGGTGGGGGCAACACCTTGACGGACAGTTCGTTAGAGAACTGAAACGATGGAATCGATTTAAGCGCACCGCTTGTTCACCACTCGAACACTCCGTCGTCATCAATGTCAAAAGTTGTTCGTGGATGTGGATTTATGCCCTCACTTCCGACTCCTCTCGCCCAGAGGGCGAGGGGAGAGAGGGTTCCCTTCCCCTCTGGGGGAAGGTTAGGATGGGGGCAAAATTCTCCTTCCCCTCTGGGGGAGGACTAAGGTGGGGGCAGCACCTTGACGGACAGCTCGTTCGAGAGTCGAAAACGATGG
>QNDP01000307.1 GCA_003645975.1 Candidatus Hydrothermota bacterium
CCATCTAAACGAGCGACTTGTGGGATATTCCTGAACCAGCTCACGTGCGATTTTGACGGCCTCCCGTGTTCGACCGTAATAGGCAAGCATCCAGACAAGTGCATGTTTAGCAGGGACTTTTGTTATCCATCCCTTTTCAGCGGCAAGTCTGACCTCGTTGATGCCCTGCTCCCGCCGATCCTCTGAACCCATGAGCCATCGGATGAACTTCGGTGCTTCGGAGAGCGCATAGTCGAAGATGCCGAGCGGCAGATAGGCATCGTAAAGTGTCGAATCCAGCTCAATTGCTTTTCGGAGTTCCTTCCGTGCGCGCAACCCGTCCTTGAACGCCGAGATCAAACTCCGTTTACGGCCTGCGCGCGTTGCACGATACGCATAGGCCAACCCACGAAAATAGTGATATTTGGAAGGATCGCTCTCCTTGTATCGCTCCGTCAGCTCAAAGACCGTCTCGATCTCCATCTTGAAGGCATCGTCAAGCTCATTCGTCGAATAGTCCAGCATGTAGTAGTCGTAAAGTCCGGCAAGAATGAGGTGCGGAAGTGGATCGTTCGGTCTAAGCGCTATCAAACTGTCGCTCAACACCTTTGCGTTGTCATACATCTCTCTAAATGTGTAGTTCATAACCTCGTTGAGGACAGCATGGAATGTCGAGTCGTAGTCCGCTTCGATGGAGGTGACCAGGGCAAAGATCAAAAGTTTTATCATCTCGTCCTCCTGAGCAACGCAAGATAACTTCCTTCGGTCTCGCTCAGTTCGACCAATTTTACGATTTTTCCATGCCTTTCGGCTATCCGCCTGAATTTTTCGGGACTCATCAGATCCAACTCACTTCGGTTCAAAATCTTGTAGAAATGGAAGTGTATCGTCGTCAGTGGGGTAAAGGATGTCATGTTCACGAGCAGGAGGCCGCCGAGCCGCACTGTCTCAAGTAGTCTCGGGATAGTCCTTTCGACACCCGTTACCATGAGTAGGTAGAAAGCGGTCGTGAGATCGAAGTCGGAACGGTCGAATTGAAAAGTATCGGCGGTTGTGAAACATAAGTTTTTGAAATTCTGCGAGTTCCGCCGTGCAAATTCGATCATCGGGGGAGACAGATCGATCGCCGTGATTTCGGCGTTCGGAAACAGGCGCGCCAGCCTCTTTGAGAAGAACCCAGCCGCACATCCGACATCGAGGATTTTTTGGGGATGGATGTTCAGCGAGTTCAACAAATCCATTACACCTTCAAGCGTTGCGAGCCGCCATGAAAGGAGTGGAGGGATAAGAAAGGCCAACTCTCGGAGCTTAGGAAACCCGTAATAGTTCAGCAACTTAGGCCTCAGAATTTCTTTGTCAGCAGGTTGTATAGTTCCGGTCGTCGGTCCTCGAAGATGTCTGTGAGCGGTGTAAACTTTTTGTCTTCGGCGTCCGCAGGGTCTATCTCCACAACTTTAACGGATTCGGAGTCCCGCTCGGCGGATAGGATGACATTTCCTTTCGTATCAGTTACTTGGCTCATTCCGGTGAATTCCAATTTCATCTCACCCCTGTCCTCGGCGCCGATTCGGTTCGCCGTGATGGTGAACACACGGTTTTCGATCGAGCGCGCCCGCATAACCCTTTGGGCATAAGGCAGAACAAGGTTGGCAGGATGGGCGATGATGTGTGCTCCGAGCAGCGCAAGAACCCGTGTCGCCTCTGGAAATGCCCAGTCGTAGCAGATGATCACGCCAATTTTTGCTCCTTTGTATTCAAAGACATAGAAACCAGTGTCGCCCGGCTTGAAGATCCGCTTTTCGTTATCGAACAGGTGCGCCTTCCGATAGATGTAAAACTGCCCGTCAGGAAGTATTGAAACCGCAGAGTTGTAATAGACGCCTTTGACCGCTTCAGGCATTCCGACTATCAGGGCGGTCTCGGTCTCTTTGGCCAAGTCCGACAGGAACTTGAACGATGAACCTCTCGGGATAGGTTCTGCTACGGATCCAAGTTCTGTTTCGTCGAGGAAGAGGTAGCCGCTGGTCGCAAGTTCCGGGAATACAAGCAGATCTGCATCGACCGACCTGACAAGTTCGGCCATCCTTTCCAAATTCTTTTTAACCTTTCCGAAAATCGGATAAAACTGAACAAAACCGACCTTCATTCTAAATCCCCCTGTTTGTGCCTCGAATTGTGGCATTTGGGGTTAAGTATAACCCAAATCGATGGATTTTGACCGCAATTTTGCAGAACCGGCCAGAGGCTGCGATCAAACCCGTTGATTTCCAACAAATTGATTCGCAAGGATGTCGTTCTTTTTGCAATTTGTTTTAATTGACATGATCTTTTGACAAAATCTATAATAACCCCAACAAAAACGGAGGTTAACAGGATGAACATCCCGAAGGATTTGAAATATACTTCTGAACATGAATGGCTTAGAGTTGAGGGAGAAATCGGTGTTGTAGGAATCACCGATTATGCGCAGAGCGAGCTCACGGACATCGTGTTTGTCGAATTCAAGGTGGAAAAGGGGGATAAGATCTCGAAAGGCGATGTGATAGCTACAATTGAGGCGGTCAAAACGGTGGCCGATGTGTATTCGCCGATCTCGGGCGAAGTCCTTGAAGTTAATGAGGATTTGACCAATGCCCCTGACACA
>QNDP01000308.1 GCA_003645975.1 Candidatus Hydrothermota bacterium
ACTCCAACACCGCCACAATCACGACCGTCCACGCCAGCCTCAATCCGACCAATCCATACGAGCGGGCCATTCCACACGGAGGCAATACCATCTTATACAACGCAAAGGAAGTCGCACTCCTCGACATTCCCAAATCCAAGAAACTGTCAGACTACCGCCGAATGATCGCAGTCCGCACTCCCTTCGCCAAGTCATGGACAAAGATGTTCTGGCTCCAAATCCGACCCGATGGCTATCATCAGGTCGACCCAAGCCAAATTCAACAAATCACGGGCTACGAGGTCGCGGGCGAATCTGTATCGGAGGCTGATGCCTGATGCCGATCACATACATTCAGTTGACTCGGGAAATCGAGAAGTTCATTCGCCAAAAGACAAAACCGATAGCATGGCCGAGAGAATTTGACCTCAACCGCTCCATCGCCACCAACATTCATCAAGTTGCACAATCTGTCTTGCATTACCCAACTGACCGCTATCTTGCCGTTTTTTCTGTAAAGCAGACTGCCATGAACATATACGATACGATCTTGATAGACATCGACGGCGCCGAACTAAACGACAGCCTATCCAAGGCCAAATCGGCAATTGCAAAAATCGAGTCTGAGCTGGGCATATATCCAACTCGCATCTACTTTTCTGGTCGAGGTTTTCACCTTTATTACGACTTCGAGACTTTCATTCTTTCATTGGCCGACTACCGAGCCATTGCCAACACATTCCGAAAGACATTACGAAACCAGCCCGGCATCGACTTCCACGTCCTCGGCGACGTCCGGCGCATGGCCCGAATTCCGCTGACTCGCAATTCCAAGACCGACTTATTCATGATTCGAATTCCCGATCTCGACTTCCCGATTCTCGAATACAGCAAAAACAGAGTTCAACCCCGTTTGCCGACCGACAAGCAGAATCTGATATCGCATGCCAAACTACAGGAACTGATCAAGCAGTCATCTCCATCACATACTCACTCCAAGCCGAGCATCAAATCCGATACTGGCGACGTCATAGCCGGCGGGACATATCACGACCTTATCGCAGTCATCAACGACAATTCAGTCCTCATTTCCTCATACATCTGGAATAACAGAGACGAAAATGGAAGAGCATGGCCGGTCTGCATCAAATCATACCTCAGAGAATTGCAAACTACAGGCGAGCTCGACCACGAAAAGAGACTCGAACTTGCCAATTTCCTGCTCAAGATTAGACCGAGGGATCAAGTCCACGCCTTATTCGAAAACTATGCCAATGACTACAATCCGCGCATCACCGATACGCAAATCGAGTCAATACTCCGCAACAAATACTTCCATATGTCTTGCTATCGAAAAATTCAGACTGGCCTCTGCCCGTTCAAGACGGAAGACAATGCCAAGAAAGCATGTCCGTTTTGGCCGTGGATCGACATCTGGATAACGTGGCTGGATGAATATGTCAGATATGCGAAAGGAGGTCGGCGGCCATGAAACAGCTATATGAAGCAAGATACAATCCCGAGACCGAAGACTGGGATATAAGCCCAATCGAGACAGAAGATCCGGTCTCGACCATGCGCACTATTCGGCAGACGGCCATAGCAAATTTCCGAACCATGATTTCCATTCGCCTCAATCCAAGCACCACGATTTACATCAAATCAGTCGATAACAAAGTCATAATTCGATGCCACGACTGGCTGTTCATTTCAGAAGCCGGTTCCAAGCGAATTTATTTTTACACCTCCTCAAAGCCAAAAGATGCTCTCGGCGGCATTCTTTGGCTGATCAATGCATTCAAGAATAGCACGATCAAGTCAATCGCCAAGCTCATGGAGGCAATGTAAAATGCCGATCCTTCATATAGCCGAACCGAAATCACATACCATGATAACAGCACTCTGGAGCCGATACCCGGACAAACTGCTTCGAGGCATGCCGGTCGTTCAACTTGCGATTCGCATTCCGAATATGAACAAATGGCTGATCGCCGAACTGCTCGACGACCGCTTACTCGATACTTACACGACAAAAAATTTGCCAACGCAGATCGAGTGGCACAAACTCCCAGACTCATACAGTCAATTCGTATTCGTTCTCCTCAATTACTACTTCGCCAAGTCCGGCTTCAAAGACCAAGCTAGATCCGTTTACGAAGACCTATCCGATCGAAATATAGATCAAGATCCAATTGCCGAGATTGCCGACCCGAGGCGAGGTCTGCACAATCATCTGTCCGGAGATCCTGCCGATAGAAAAGAAGCAATCATGAACTTCCTGCACGCCATTTACGAGGACTTCGGCTACACGGCCAAGGTCAAATTCGAGTCTGACAAAGTCATAGTCTATATTCCCGATCTCAGACCTGAACACCGATCCGAGATCGAAATGCTCTACCTCCCATACCTCGCACACGCCCTCCAACTGCCGGTCTATCTCGAATCCTGACATGCCGACCATCTACGGTGCCGGGCCTTGGCGGTTCGCCGACGACCGGATCCAAATCCCGATCCTTACCGAATCCGGCTTCGAGTGGCACAAATGCGATCTCAATCCCTACTTCTTCGTCGATTCCGATTCCATACATCCACCGTCTTTCTCCAACCGCAAAGGCGTATTATCCATATCCAAGA
>QNDP01000309.1 GCA_003645975.1 Candidatus Hydrothermota bacterium
AAGTCCGACAATCGGATGTGCACACATACTCAGAAGCAAGGATTTAGCTGAGTTGAGATCCGACCAGTTGTTTTTGGGATAGCCTGTGAATAGTCCGGTGTGGATGCGGTAGAACCCATGTTTTCCGAATGAGAACTGAAAGCCGAGCTGCCGCCACATGCCATAATATTGGCTCAGAAGGGGATATTCGACGAAATCGAGCGACTTCGATGAGTGCGGCATGTAATAAGTGAATTTCGGCATAAACCTTCCGATCACGAGCTGGGCATTCCTAAATGGCCAAAACACAAGCTTTGCGTCAAGCAGTTTGGCCGTGCCTGCGCCTTCCCATTGCACGAAGTAGCCCACCTTTCGAGGTATCACCACACCACTGAAAATCAGCCTCGCCCTCCTAAGTCCCATCTGGAACTGAACTTCAGATGTGTCCTGTGTGTAGTAAGTCAGAAACTGAAGGTTGCCCGATATGCGCGGGATGTCCATCGGCGGCTCGGCGAACGCAACCGATGCGGCCAAGAGAGTGACCATCCCTACCAACAATTTTTGCAAGTTCATCAGCGACCTCCTTGTGTTTGATTGCTTTTATACATCCTGTTGATGCTCAATGAATTCATTAAATCTACTTTGAGGGGTGTCCCCATCTGTGGCACACCGTTTTTGATGGAAAGGCTTGCATCCTCCCGCCTTCCCGAAATTGAAGACCTCAACATATGGACAAAATTCCATGTCCTCAAATATGTTAGACCGACAAGTCATTTCAAAAGGGTGCATTTTGCCGATTACAGAAAGGCTGAACCTGAAAGCTTTTTTCGTTTCATTTATTTTCAACTGTCCTATTTAACCTACTGATCAACAATGCCTTGGCTTTGAAACTCCGTCAGATGTTCATCCGAGATGAGCCAAGATTATAAAGTAAAAAAACAGTTTTTGGATTTGATGCACATTTATGCATTTTGTTTTGATTGATATTCCAGATTTGCAAATGATTCCGACCGATGCCTTAAAATGAGAACATGTTGAAGGACAGCCTTAAGGTGGAGAGGTCGTTATGAAAAAATCCATATACATCTTCACAGATGGGACATTGAAACGGGAGAGCAATACTCTGGTTTTGATACCGCTTGAGGGGGAGAAGCGGTCGATTCCTGTCGAGACTATCGAGGAGATTATGGTATTTTCGGAATTGAACATAAACAAACGCTTGCTGGAATTCCTGACGCAGAAGCACATCCCGATCCACTTTTTCAATCACTATGGCTACTATGTCGGCAGCTATTATCCTCGTGAATACATGAATTCGGGTTACATCATATTGCGTCAGGCCGAGCATTTTTTGAGGGATGATTGGCGGATGGCGCTTGCCCGTGCTTTTGTCTATGGCGCTTTGGCCAACATGTTGTTCGTTTTGAGGGTGTATTCGTCTCGAGGCAGGAAAGTTTCCGAACAGATCGAGGCCATCGATGACCAGATCTATCAATTGAAAGATGCTAAGACGCCGCAGGAACTTATGGCGGTCGAGGGACATGCACGGGAAATTTACTATTCTGCTTTCGATGAGATCACACAGAACCGAGATTTCTCATTTGAGGTAAGGAGTCGCCGTCCACCGGCCAACAGGATGAACGCACTCATATCGTTCGGAAATTCATTGCTTTACACCACAGCTCTGTCAGAGATTTATCGGACTCATCTGGATCCACGAATAGGTTATCTTCATGAAACCAATCTGAGGTCTTTCAGCTTAAATCTCGATTTAGCGGAGGTTTTTAAGCCGTTGATCGTCGATAGGGTCATCTTTTCGTTGATAAACCGCAGGGAGTTAACATCGAACGATTTCCACAATGAACTTGGTGGAATTTACCTGACCGAGAGGGGTAAACGGAAATTTATTCAAGCTTATGACAAGCGGTTAAAGGAGACGGTCAGGCATAAGGGGCTGCGCCGCAACGTGTCCTATCGGAGACTGATAAGACTCGAATGTTACAAGCTCTACCACCACTTCATAGAGGACGAGCCTTATGTGCCTTATGTGAGGACGCGATAATGTTCGTGATATTGGTTTATGACGCTGGCGAAAAGCGTGTTCAAAAATTTCACAAGATTTGCCGCAAGTATTTGACTTGGGTTCAGTTGTCGGTTTTTGAGGGTGAGTTAAGCCGTGCGCAGCTCGAGAAGTTGAAGGCGGAGTTAAGGGATGTCATGGATTTTGAGGAGGATTCTGTGATCATCTACCAGTTCAGGTCTAAGCGATATTTTGCCCGTGAGGTTATCGGTCTTGAGCATGGCAATCCTGAAGAGATAATTCTTTAGGATGCAGTGAGTTATCCGTTCAGTTTCTTCTATGGTTTTATGTTTGCCGTCGGATGAGCTGGGGTTGATGCATTATTGGGGTTTAGGCGGCGAAAGTTGTAAAAAGATGGCATTGAGGTGGCCGAATTTGAGTTGCACAATCCCTGTCGAACCCATAGACTTAAAGGGCTGCTCTTTGACAACCGCGCCAACTGCTCTTTGGAGCTTACCTACGAGGGATGGAAACGATGAGCTGGAATGCTATGGCGTAATCGGAATAGTCCTTTGGAGCTTACCTACGAGGGATGGAAACTGTGGG
>QNDP01000310.1 GCA_003645975.1 Candidatus Hydrothermota bacterium
CCAATTTCCTAAGACCAAACATAAAAACCTCCTAAGTTTGAATGGGATTTCGGCCTTTTGATGGGATCTTCCATAGGAAGACCTATGTCATCGGTTGTTAAATAAAGTTTCTGAATTTTCACGACTTATATCCACACCCCTTTAAGAAAAACCCGTTTAAAATACAGCTTTCGGCCATTTATCTCAAACGGACGAGGGCAAATGCCTGTTGTGGTAGGTCGGTCAAAAAAGAAGGCCGCCGTAAGGCGGCCGTGTCAAAATTTTATTCCTCTTTATTTTCGACCCCTATGCGAGCACTACTGCCAGAGGAGTCCTACGGAGAGACGATGGCGTGGTCCTACGACCTCGTTCGGATTCACCTCATAAGCATAGTTCACGAAATACGCATGAAAGATGTCGCCTGTTAGGATTCCAAGTCCGACCGTGTAATGGATCTCCTTGTTCAACAAGTTGTCGATTGCGCCCATGCGGATGGCCATAATGTCTGGAAAGATCCAGATTTCCATGCCGCCTTTGAGCTCCGACAATCCTATACCCTGTTCCGCCCGCATCGCCGCAAGGAACGAGAACCTATCTATGATGGGCAATGTGCTAATTCCGAACTCCATGACCGGCGGCAGCTTCTCGGTTCGCCCGGTCTGCCATTTGATGATCGAACCCAAGTCTTTGAACACCAAGCCGATGTTGAGGTAACCGAAAAGCCCGTAAGCGGTGGCGCCGATGTCGAAGCTGAAACCCTGTGCGTTACCACCCGTGAATTCGTTGTTAAACTTCGAGTTGACCATCAGGTATTTGCCCCTGATTCCGATTCCGAGCGACGGCATGATCTGCGTCGCCCAAGCATAGGAGATAGTGTGCTCTTGATACCGTGCCTCGCCATCGTATGCTTTTAGCGTCAAGAACTTCCAGATAAGCGCCGAAGCCGAACGCGTGCCCATGCCCTGCACATAACCGAACATGCCGAGATAAATCGGCCACTGCTGGAACTTGTTGACCGCCCCCACAACACCCTTCTGCGTCGTGAAAGTCATAGCAGCCGGATTCCAGATCGTTGCGTTGATGTCGCCCACCATCGCTACGGCTGCATCGCCGAGCGCTGCGCCGCGCGCTTCGGGCACGAGGTCAGGGAACGCACCCCTGAAACTCGCGCCCTGCGCAGCCAACATGGCCGAAAACACCAAAATCAATCCGAGAATCTTCTTAATCATCGATTCCAACCTCCCTTTACCTGACGACCATGATGATACCCTTGACCATATCCTCGCTGCCGTTCCCGTATTTCGCCTTCAGAATGAACAGATATGGTCCGTTGTTCACCTCATGACCCTCGCGGTTCCGCAGATCCCAAACGATGGCAACATCCTTGCCCATCTGGACATCCTGCTCGGTTTCCCAGACAAAATCGCCGCGCGTGTTGTAAATCTTGACCGTGATCGTCGCATCCTGCGGCACGGACACAAGGAACGCATGGTCGGTCTCCGTGAACGGCATCGACGGCTCAACCGAGAACTCCGGTGGCGCAGCACGGATCGTCCATTCCAGCGTATCCGAGACATTGCCGAACATGTCAACAGCGAAGAACTTCAGGATGTTGACCGTGTCGAATTCGAGCGGCAACTGATAGAAGGCGAATGTGCTGTCATAGTTTGCGACCGTAGAGTCGCGGAATGTGTCGTTTATCGTTACGAACACCATCGAGAGCGGTTCTGCAAGCCCCTGAACCGAAATCGTGTCATACCAAACCTCTGTCGGCGGTGGCGGCGTCAGTATCGGCACACCCGGCGGCACGATGTCAACGAGATAGGTGAACATCGAGATACCTTCGACCGTGTCGAGCGTTACATTGTCGAACACCGCTCTGATAGCATAAGTTCCATTGTCAGAACCATCTATCGCTAAGGTGTCTTGAAGTGTGCAGATCACATAGACCGAATCGCCGCCGAAGAACGCCATCGGATCGCATTGGATCGTGTCGAGTGTAGCCATCCGAATGACGCTGATGTCGATCACGCTGTGGATGCCGAATCCGCGCCTGTCCTTGCCCACCACATGGACTGCGGTCAGCGGAACCCTGACCGTATCGCCATCCTCCGGCATCGTCCTTATCTCGATCGGCAGGTAGAATGTGAATTCGATCGTGTCGGTCAGGACATTTCCAGCAAGGTCAACGATGTAGGGCACAAACTCGTAAATTCCCTCGAGCAGAAGCAGTTCGTCGGGTACAAATGCGATCGTGTCAGGCGATTTGCCGCCCGAAATGAACTCCGTGTGCCCTGTTACGGGTGCACCGGTCGGGTCAAACAGGGAGAGCCTTGTCAGAACCGTGTCAATGCCGCTCATGTCGCTGACTGTTACAAACAGCTTCTCAGGTGTGCCAATGACCGTGTCGGTGTCCGACGGGAACGAGGTGAGCACCATAGGCGGAACATTGTCGAACAGGAAGTCGAAGACATAGTCATGTCCAAACACGCCGTCCAAAGCTCTCGGCAGGATGTGCACGAAGTATCGACCGGAGTATTGCAGCGGCTGATCAAATGTGAAGGTGAATGTCTTCAGTGTATCGGGTCCTGTAAACGAGAGTGTTCCGGTGAGAGGTGTGCCGTC
>QNDP01000311.1 GCA_003645975.1 Candidatus Hydrothermota bacterium
CAATCGAAAAGGCTCGACCTGTATCGACAAGTCGCAGAGGAACTTGTTGAGAAAGGTTTCGCTTATTACTGCTACACCAAAGAGGGCAGCGACGAATGCATCGAAATCCCTAAGTCCCAAATCAAAGGCAAAAAAGTGGCGATAAAGTTTCGCATCCCCGAAATAGGTAAAACTGAGTTTGACGATCTGGTTCATGGGCACATCTCGTTTGAAAATAAAGATTTAAAGGATTTCGTCATCTTGAAATCCGACGGCTATCCGACCTATCAGCTCGCCGTAGTGGTCGATGACCATTACATGGGGATGACACATATCATTCGAGGCGAAGACCATATCCCGAACACACCAAAGCAAATCCTAATCTATCGAGCGATGGGCTGGTATGTCCCTGAATTTGCGCATCTTCCGATGATTCTCGGCCCTGACAAGAAAAAATTGTCGAAACGGCACGGTGCAACTTCGGTAATCGAATACCGCAAACAAGGTTTTTTGGCTGAGGCACTTTTCAATTTTCTTGCGCTGCTGGGATGGTCGCCCGGCGGCGACCGTGAGATCGTTTCAAAAGAGGAGATGATCGAACTCTTTGACATCAAACGAGTCGGCAAACGAGCCGCTGTCTTCGACATGAACAAACTCAGATGGATGAATTCGGTCTATATCCGCATGAAGACCGATGAGGAGTTGTTTGAACTCGCATTTCCATTCTTCCAAGAGGCTGGAATTCAAGATGTTGAGACTATTCGGAAGATCATTCCGCTTTACAAAGAGCGCGTCGTGACGCTGAGGGATTTTGTCGAGATGTCGTCCTACTTTTTCACCGACGAGTTCGACTACGACGAAAAGGGCGTCAAAAAGCACTTCAAAAATCCGCTTGAGGTCGCCAAAAGGCTTGAGGAGGCGGCCAACAGATTGGAAAAACTGGACAATTGGACTACCCCCGGCATCGAGCAGGTGATCAGAGGACTTGCAGCGGAGATGGGCATTTCAGCAGCTAAATTGATTCATCCCATAAGGTTATCTGTAACGGGCAAGACTTTCGGTCCCGGCCTTTTTGAGCTCATGGAAGCGCTTGGCAAATCGAGATGTGTGGAACGCATCCGCAGAGCCGTAAAGTGGCTTAGAGCAAATTTGAGTTAAAGGCGGAATTCACGGCTTTTACACTTTGAGTCAGTTATTTTTCCACATATTTTTGCAAGCTATTAGTTAGTTTGTGGCGGCTATTATAGGTGGCAGAGTATCAGTAAGATGCATCCTCCGCCTCCCTTGGCTTCTCTTTGCATAACTGTTCACATTTATCCCCGGTTCGCCCCATTGCCACCCACCTATTGATCTTCGCCGTCTCACTTGGGACTCTCTATCTAACCTCAAATGCATCACAATTTTATAGACCTCCCAATCCCTGAAAATTTAACATAAAATTTAAATCACAAACAGAATTACCAATAGCCCGCGTGATTGACTTAAGCCTATCGGCTCAATTATCATATACGCCCGAATTTGGGGATGTAGCTCAGTTGGGAGAGCACCGGCTTTGCAAGCCGGGGGTCAGGGGTTCGAGTCCCCTCATCTCCATTGTTTTTATGCCCCCTTCGATGGGGGCATTTTTTGATCTTTGATTTTCAACGAATGCGGGCTTTAGCGCTGATTTTCGTAGTTTGCTATCTTGGAAAGTCTTCTGGAATGACGTCCTCCCTCAAAGTCGGTGTTGAGAAAGAGGTCAACAGATTTCTCAGCATCTTTTGGCGATATGAAACCTCCTGGGAGACATAACACATTGATGTCATTGTGTTTCCTTGCAAGCTCTGCGATCTCAGGGTAGTAGATGAGGCCAGCCCTGATCCCGTTCACTTTGTTCGCAGTTATGGACATCCCGATTCCAGTCATGCAAATGAGGATGCCTCTTTCGGCATCCCCGTTCGCCACAGCTTCAGCCACCGGAATTGCAAAATCGGGATAATCGACCGAAATCTCGCTGTGTGTCCCGAAATCCACCACCTCGTGCCCCATGTTTTTCAAGAAATTTTTGAGGTATTCTTTGAGTCTAAATCCTCTATGATCAGCACCTATGGCGATTTTCATGATATTTCCTCCTCGTGGTCAAAGTTTAGAAGAATTCAATGGCAAATAAGGAAGTAAATTCATTTTTTAGGCGGGAGCCGACCCTCGAGCTCGACGCCGTGCATTTTCAAAATGCAGGCGGTTACTCCACATCCTTTGACAATTTTTCCATCGACATGCACCCAATTCACGCCACACGAGGGACTTCCTTCCTTTAAGTAGGCCTTTTTAATGTTCAAAAATTTGACGACTTTTAAGACTTCCTGAGCGCCTCTGATGAAAAAGCGCGAGCCATCTGTATTTGTCCGTTTTCCGATAAGCTTTGCTTGGCCTTTCAACATAGCTTCACCGTCTCCGCCTACGAATTCAAACGGTTCGCGCGGCGTCGGAAGGCCGCCGAGCTGCTCAGGACATAAGGGGAGAAGTTCTCCGCGACGGAACATTTCGAGAAGTTCTGGATCGGGAGAGGAGTTGCCGTCATAACGGGTTCTAAGGCCGACCAGACATGCACTAACTATCGCCTTTATCATCCTCTTAAACCTTCA
>QNDP01000312.1 GCA_003645975.1 Candidatus Hydrothermota bacterium
ATCGAAAGGGTCGAAAGATATAAAAAAGAACGCGGGCTGCCGGAAGATGACTTCAGCTTTTCCGAAGCTGATTTAGTTAAGTATTTCAGAGGCGAATCCAGGGAGATGAAACGATACATTTTGGACTCAATCAGAGATTGGATTACTCATAATCCCGAAAACAAATTGAAAGATTTCATCGATTTCGGTGGAAGGGCTAAAGAGAAACCTTTGTCTTACAGCACAATCGAAAAAACTTTTTATTCGTTTTTCATATACAGAGATGTCCTTCACACGCCGCTAAACTATCGATTAGACGAAGGAGAAAATCCCAGAGAGCTTGAAAAACAACAAATCCTCAGATTGATGAACATAATCGCCGAAGAAATATACATCGGAAGGTTTGATCCAGACATAGGGGCTTACAAAATAGAGCATCGCATTCAGAAGGGAGAGAATATCCCAGAACCCCATTTGGTTGCTTGCAGAATGAGCAGAGAAGAAATTATCTACAACTGGCTGAAGCATATAGCCCAGATCATAAAGAGTTATTTTATCCTGCAAGGAAAGCCTATAGATGAGAATAAACTTTTCCAATATGCCTTCCCGGAGCCTCTTTGGGAACGGATAAGAACTTTTGTTCGTAATTTGAGAGACCTTCCCATCTGGGTGAATAAGGAACTATCAAGCACAGTCTTTGGTGGAAAACAGACCCATGAATATTGGCAAACTATATTTGAGACGGGCAAGACTCCGCAGGGGTTTCAGGTGCTCTCTCGTCCCATAGATTTGATGGAAATGATCAAGGAATAAAGCATTCATTGCGAATAAACCCCATTCGATAGGCGATACATTCGAGGTTGAGCCATGAACATTGCAATATTCAAAAAATTGTGCCCCAACTGTGCCGGGGATATAGGGTCCTCGAGGCTTGAGCGCGGACTGCCGTGCTCAAAATGTCTGCCTAAACTGCCAGAAGGATCTGAAAATGTGCCGATTTCGATCGAATCTCTTTGTGCCGAATTGAAAAAGGCTGGCAGGCTCAAGGAATACGCCAGATTTTGCGAGATCGAGAAAGCTTCAAACGCGTTTGCCGAATTTTTCACATCCGCAATTGGTTCTGAACCGTGGTCGCTTCAGGTGACATGGGCTAAACGGGTGCTTGCCAAACGGTCGTTCGCCATCCTTGCACCAACTGGGGTCGGAAAAACGACATTTGGCATTGTGGCAGCCTCGTTCCTTCCCGTCCGAGCCTACATAATCGTCCCAACAAAACTCCTTGTCCAGCAAGTGATTGAGCGCATTGAGAAGGTTTCCGGTGGAAAAAGGCGGACGGTGGGGTTCACAGGCCGAAAGGGTGAGAAAGAGACCATCGCAGCCGGCGATTTCGACATCCTTGTTACGACGCACATGTTCCTTTATCGCAATTTCGATATGCTCGAACCGATTTTCAAAAAACCGTATCCAGTGCCTGAAGACGCTCCACCTGAGCTTAAGGCGTTGCTTGCCAATCGGTTTTACAATTTCTTTTTTGTCGATGATGTCGATTCGTTCCTGAAGGCATCGAAAAACATCGACCGACTTTTGAAATTGTTGGGGTTCAACGATTACGCCATCAAACTCGCACTCAAACCCGACAAAACCGACGCCGACCGCCAGCGGCTTCAGCAGATTCAGCGCTATGCCAACGGCTCGCTCGTGATCTCATCGGCGACCGCGCAGCCGCGCAGTCGAAGGGTCGTGCTGTTCCGTGAACTTCTCGGATTCGAGGTCCAGAAGTCATCGACCACATTGCGCAATATCGTCGATGTCGCTGAACGGGTCAAAAACTTTCAGCACGGCACGGAACGGGCGGCGGAGCTCATCGAACGGCTTGGAGGCGGCGGATTCCTCTATGTCTCGATGGATTACGGCCGCGAGGGCGCCGAACAATTGACCGAATTCCTCAATTCGAGGGGCATCCCGGCCGTTATCTATGAGAAGTTCGATGCCGAAGCTCAGGAGCGGTTCAGAAAGGGCGAAATCCGTGTGGCCGTGGGGATTTCCCACCACCTGAATCCACTTGTTCGAGGGATCGACCTGCCCGATGCGGTCAGATATGCGATTTTCGTCGGCACGCCGAAGATGGAAATACCTGCTGCAACGGAATCCATTGCGCCATCGCACCTTTTCAGGCTGCTCCTTGCCATAAGGCCGGTTCTGACGGAACGGGATGAGGTCGATAACTATCTCGATTTCCTCCGCAAGTATTTGACGCTCAAGGAGGAACAGGTTGACCGTTACCCCAAAATAAAACAGAAACTTGAGGAGATTGCGCTTTTCATTCAGATGAAACTGAGCGATCCGAACTTCGTTTCTGCGGTTCGCACTTCGGACGAAGTCTCTCTGGTCCAGAGGGATGGCAAACTTTACATCGTGGTTGACGATGCTTCGAGCTACATTCAGGCATCGGGACGGACATCCCGCCTGTTCGCCGGCGGACTCACAAAAGGGCTTTCGATCCTGCTCTATTACAGCGACGAAGCGTTTGCAAGCCTCAGAAGGCGGCTTCGGGCGGCCATCAGTCAGGACATCGAATTCGTGAAATTTGATGAAATCGACTTAGACGCACTTCTCCGTGA
>QNDP01000313.1 GCA_003645975.1 Candidatus Hydrothermota bacterium
ACGAGATAATCTCTAAGTCATTTAGAAATATTCCACTGAAATATATTGTATGGTTTTTATCTAGAACTGCAATGGTAGATTTCCGGCTCTTAAGAGAAATAATTGAATCTCACAAAAATCAATTAGCGTCCCAGTCGCTCAGAGATGAACCGATAGGATATATTGGGGAATTTTTATTCTGGGTCTCAAAAATAGACGAGGAGATTGTCTTGGAAGTGATCGAAAAAAATAAAGACGAAATCTCTGAATCTTTTGAAAAGGCTTCTATAAATGAAGTTAAAGAATTTTTATCTTGGATCAACCTGATACGCACAAATTTAGCTAAAAAAGTGACTGAATCATTAAAATCCAATTTATATAAGGCAATTTCTAAGTTATTTGAAAGCGATTCAATCAATGGCATTGGGTGGTTTTTATCCGCAATTGGAGAAGTGAATGCTGAAATGGCTTTAGAGATAGTCGAAATGCATAAAAGCGACATGTCTAAGTTAATCGAGGATGCCTCAATAAACGAGTTAAGCGAATTCTTATCAGGAATTAAATTAGTAAGTCTTCCTGTTCTTCAAAAAATGCTAGAAATACATAAAGACAAGATAGTTTCTAAGTCATTTAATGAGGCGCCAGTGATGTATATCGGGCGATTTTTGTTAAGCATTGCAGAGAGTGGCGATATAGGCCCAAAAATAATTGAAACGCACAGGGAAGAGATAATTTCAAAATCATTTGAAAAAATTTCTTTAAGAGATGCTGGATGGTACATATGTGGTATTTTGGCGATAGATTTCAAAGTTGCTCTGAAAGTAATTGAAAAACATAGAGAAAGAATCTCTAACTTGCTTAAGGAGAGTTCCTTAAAAGATATCGAATGGCTTTTGTCTAGTATTGGTGGGGTTAATATAAAATTCAAAAGTATTTTTGTTAGAAAATTTAAAGACATCATCATCGAGAAATTCGGGTCGGTTGAGGCGATGCCGAAGGAGCTTGCGGAGGTCGTCAGGAATTGCCCCCAAAAGTCCCCTTCCTCTCCCGCAGCATCTTGTTGACCACTGCGTCGGGCAGGCGCAGATAGAACGGTTCGAGCTGGCTCGGATGTATCTCAGGCTCATTGATTTTTTGTAAGGCAAGCCTCGCAATTATGCTTGCTCTCGGCGAAAGGGGATCATGGCTTGGACGCGGTGAGAGCCTGTGCCTGATGGCGCCGCTTCCGACAAAAACGGCATCAGGCCATTCGGCAGCAAGCACCTCCGGCTTCACAATCGCATAGCTGGTAACCCTGACCCAGAAATTTCCATCCCATTGGAATACAGCGGAATAGACTTCGCCTTTTTGTGCGTCTATGGCAGGCACAGCGGTCGTTGAGATCTGTGGGTCAACCTCGTAAGCCAATGCGTCAAGTGTGTTCACAGGGATGATCCTTGTCCCCAAAGTGAACGCCAGTGCTTTGGCGAACGAGAGTCCCACGCGGAGCGCTGTGAAAAAGCCCGGACCTATCGACACACCTATCAGTTCTATGTCTTTGAAGTCAAGCAAGTTAGTGTTGAGCAGTCGCTCGACCATAAGGTTGAGTGTCTCGGAGTGTGCGAACCGCCTGCCCGAGAAGCAGTTGCCTATGACCTCGCCATCGCGGACAAGCGCCACATCCGTGTAAGGCCCGGATGTCTCTATCCCAAGAACTAACATGACACACCTCTCAATTTTGAGGCTGCCTCTTCGGGCAGCACGGTGTTGATGTTCACGCCTGTGCCAAGCTCAAATCCCGCCAAACCTGCAATTCTCGGAGTTAACTCCACATGGAAGTGAAACTTACGGCTCGGAAACGAATGGAAAAGCAGGTTGTAGGAGAATTCGCCCAAAATCTCGCGCATCCGTCCAACGATCGCCTTGAACATTCTCGCAAGCTCTTGGATCCCATTTTCATCCAACTCATCAAGTTCCGAAATGTGCGCTTTCGGGACAAACCAGACCTCAAAAGCAAATCGTGAGGCGAAAGGTGTGAATGCAACGAAGTTTTCGCATTCGAGGACAACCCGTTTTCCATCCTCAAGTTCCTTTTGAACCATCCTGCAAAGAGTTCCGTTGCGTTCCATCGAGCCGAGTTCACGGGCGATGTATTCCGGGACGAACGGAAGCGCAATTATTTGAGTATGAGGATGTTGTAGCGATGCGCCGGCCAACGGTCCCCAATTCCGAAAAATTTGCACATGTTTGGCCCACGAAATTGCTTTCAGCTCGGAATACCTCCGTTGATACACGCGGAAAACCTGGACGATGTGTTCAAGCGGATGTTTCGCCAGATCCAATTCATGTTCAGGAGATTCAATCACAAGTTCGTGTTTTCCAACACCGTCGATCCGATGGTAAATTCCGTCGATCTTGCAATCCCTGCTATACTCCGGGACTAAAGCCGGGAACTTGTTGGGGATCACACGGATGCGCCATCCTCCATTTCCATCGTCCACACGTTCAATCTCAGGCGGCGTCATTTCCTCACGACCGGGACAGAACGGACAGATGCCATGCGAATTTTCGTCAAATTTTATAGGAATCGGTCGGCTCTGCCGTCCCGGTGCGATGACCACCCACATTTCTTTGAGCGG
>QNDP01000037.1 GCA_003645975.1 Candidatus Hydrothermota bacterium
CAGGTTGGGAATGACCATCTTATCCGCAGAGTCCGCTTTGCAGGCATATCGGCCTTTGACAATTTGGACAGTCATAAAATTCTGAGGTGGAACATGAAGACAATTTTTTCGACAAAACTCTACGAGGGCAAAATATTAAACTTAAGGCTCGATGTTGTCGAGCTTGACAGCAGAAGGATAACGACGCGCGAGGTGGTCGAATATCCCGGTGCCGTTACGATCATCCCGATCTTGGAAGACAAGATCTTGTTAGTCAATCAGTTCCGTTATCCCATCGGCAAGGAGCTGCTCGAACTGCCGGCTGGCAAAATCGAGGAAGGTGAGGCTCCGCTTGAGACTGCAAAGCGCGAACTCGAGGAGGAAACCGGGTTCCGTGCAAGAAAATTTACGCTCCTGACGAAGTTCTACACCGTTCCCGGCTACTCGACTGAATACATGTATCTCTATTTGGCCGAAGATCTTACGAAAGAAGACGCAACCGCTCTCCCGGATTTCGACGAGATCATAAGCGTCCGCCCGATGAATCAGGATGATGCGTTCCAGTGGCTCAAAGAAGGAAGGTTCGAGGACGCAAAGACCATCTTAGGCCTCCTTTTCTACTTTAACTTTGTGAAAAACGGGCGATGAGCCTCGATAAGAAGATACTGAACCGATCTGACGCAGCTAAACTTGGACGCACTCTTAGAAGTCAACGCAAAATCATCGTTTTCACCAACGGATGCTTCGACATAATCCATCGCGGTCATGTCGAATACCTCGAATTTGCGAAATCGCAGGGCGATGTGCTGATCGTCGGGCTGAACACCGATGAATCCGTCCGCCGCCTTAAAGGTCAGGGTCGCCCGATAAATTCTTGGATTGACAGAGCTTATGTCCTCGCAGCGCTCCGATCCGTCGATTATGTCATTCCGTTCCATGAGGATACACCTCTGAACCTGATCAAGGAGATAGTGCCCGATGTCCTTGTGAAAGGCGCCGACTACAAGCCCGAAGAGGTCGTCGGAGCCGATTTCGTCAAGTCGCACGGCGGCAAACTGATACTCGCTCAGTTCAGACAAGGCTATTCGACCACCAAAATCATCGAACGCATCTGTGTCTCCCTCTGTGGGTCTTCCAAAGATCCCTGAAAAACTTTGTCTTGCTGAAACATACGGACAAGAGCTTAAACCCTTAGAATGATGGAAATCCGCTGACTGTCAACGAGAAGCTCTTAAGGTGTGGAACCTTCTGATTTATCGGCCTTCAGTGAGGAGGGAGGCCAGAGATTGACATCAACGAAGAATTCTTGATGGCGGACAGCATCACACCATCCTGATGAGCATAAAGACGATCACGAGCAGGTAAAGGATTTTGAAAAGGATCGGAAGCCACATCTCCAGCTCGGAAAAGCTCTTATATCGAAGCGATTCTAACTGTTTCCGTTCCTCTCCGTAAAACTTTTCGATTCCTTCGATCTCTGACTCCAGTTTGATAAGGAAATCGTAACGCCATCGAGCTAATACATTGTATTGCTTGAGCATCCTGTGCCAAATTTCACAGATCACGATGCCGACGGCGAAGATCGCCACCACGAGGATCGTCCGCATTGTCGTTTCAAAGCCTATTTTTGAAACGATGAAGCTTGAAAGTGTTAGAAGTGCCGCATTCACAGCAAGATAGATCTGTGTAGTGTGTTGCCTTCTTTCCGAAAGTCT
Organism: Candidatus Hydrothermota bacterium; assembly: GCA_003645975.1. GTDB lineage: Bacteria > Hydrothermota > Hydrothermia > B15-G9 > B15-G9 > B15-G9. The sequence continues at coordinate 1,695 of QNDP01000037.1, forward strand.
CTGGATTAATCCTATCAAAATTTGGTATTGTTTGAAAAGTTCGCCGTTCATGCCAAGCCCCGTGTTATTCGTGAGAGCCTTGTTTCAGCGTGATTTCGCCGGCTTTGAGCAAGGCAAACCTTGTAAACATCGGTCCCACAAGCTCATAAATCACGGTCGTTGTGATGATCGTGTTGAAAATGATGCGTCCGACTTCAGGAAAGTCCGATTTTGCGACCAGAGCGACTCCGAGTGCGACGCCTGCCTGCGGCACGAGCGCAAACCCTATGTATTTGCGGATCTTAGGTGCAGCTTTGCCCAGTGTTGCGCCGATATAAGCGCCGACCACTTTCCCAAGCACCCTGAAAAACAGATAGGTAAGACCAATCAGACCGATGCTTTTCAGAGCAGAGACTTCCAAGTTGGCTCCTGCCAAGATGAAAAACAGGAGATAGAGCGGTGCCTCAATGTTGTTCAAGGTATTGAAGAACTTATCGCGCATCCGACTGATGTTGACTATGGTTGTGCCAAGCGCCATCGCCGAGAGCAGGATCGAGAGGCCGAAGTTTATCGCCAGTCCGACAGTCAGGAAGATGAATCCAAGCGTATAGACCTGAAGTTCGGTCGGTGTCCTTATGAACCTTGCAAACTTGGAGAACACCCATGCGGATGCCATGCCGAGCAGGAATGCGCCGATAATTTCGACTATGCCTTTCAATGCGGCCTCGAACAGGAGGACACTGCCGCCGGCATGTGCGGACAGTGCGCGTGCAATTGCAAGTGAAATCGAGAAGATCATCAAGCACCATGCGTCATCGATTGCAACCACACCGAGCAATGTATTGGTGAACAGACCCTTAGCCTTGTATTCGCGGATGACCATGACCGTAGCCGCCGGCGCTGTGGCTGAAGCGATCGCTCCGAAAAGTATCGAGACATAGAGCGGTTTGCCCAAAATCGTTGCAAACACAAATGTTACGGTTAACCACGCCCCGACCGCCTCAGCTACCGAGATATAGATCACCTGTTTGCCGATCCGTTTAAAACTTTCAATGGAGAAGTTCTGTCCGATGGAAAATGCTATGAGTCCCAAAACTATGTTCGATATGAAGCTTGATGCTGACAGGATCTGATGTGAGACGAGGTCGAGGAACTCTTGGCCTATAATTATGCCCATCAATAGGTTACCTGTTACGCTCGGAATCCGCAGTTTGGTGATAAATCGGAAAACAATGAAACCGGAGAGGAAAATGATGCCCAAGCTCAATATCGGATTGAGACTCATTGTTACACTATGCCTTTCTGGTGGAATACCGCCCAAATTATGTCGAATACGCCCACCATTCCGACGAGGTTACCGTCATCATCGACGACCGGAAGCTGATCTTTCTTGTGGAGTCTCATAAGGTTATAAGCCTTCTCAATCGATTCGTTTTCGTTAACAGCAATGAATTCGTGGTCCATTATGTCCTCGACGAGCACGAGCATCCCCATTTCGGGTGCAAGTTCCGCAGCGAAAATGTCTTCTTCCCAAAATTCATCAAAGAAAGCGGCCATCTTCAGGATTTCAGGGTTGTAGGGCAAAAAGACATCGATCAAGTTTTGAAGCCTAACGATTCCAATGAGTTTCCCGTTATCGACGACCGGCACCACTGGAAAAGTGTGGAATCCTTTGAACTTCATCAAAAGGTCTCTGAGCGTAACATAACGCTCGACCGTGATGACCTCTTTAAACATGACCTCTTTTACTTTCATCTCGACTCCTTTCTTTTTGTAGTTTCTTTTTCCGATGTGCCTTAATGTTAACACTTCAAGCTCCTTGATTACAATCGGGGGACGAGCACCGTTGTCGTTCTTTAAAAGCTTGTTCGAGCAGGACAGTCACTGGCCTTTTACTTTGTGGTGGCAAACATAAGGGACGGATTATCAAGGAGGTACAGACCATAAAACCGCTTCGCTCTCTTTGCATAGCTTATAATCCGGCAGCCATTGCTTCATCAATCCTCTCCGTCTCACACAAGGTATTTCTCACTCATGCCCCCATTTTTCCGTGTTCACCGTGTCCCTGCACGATTTTTATTTCATTTTCACACGACACAGAGGCAAGAGAGTTGACACAGGAGATAATTTTTGCCAGTGCATCGTATTCGATTTATCGACAATCTCCTGTCTCGCCCTCGCTCCGTGAGTTTTGACCTTCTCGGACAAGTTCCTTTCCTGCGCTTCTCCGGCTTTTAATTCCAAAAAAGTTGAACTATTGTGGAGTTAAAGGTAAAATTGGTAAGCTATGCTTGGAAAGGACGGCATAAGAGAAAAGCGGCTCATTCACAGAGAATTGCTTGAAGACATTTACCCATGGATTGGGCGTCGTGAAGCTGTGCTCGTTCTTGGACCGAGGCGGGCGGGCAAAACTTCTCTGCTCCTGCTTCTCGCCCAAAAGATTCTGGAATTTCGAGACGATGTGTTCTATTTCGACATGGAAGACCCCGATGACAGGGACATCCTTAGTTCCGGAACAAAAGCGCTCAAACAGTTTGTCGGTGGACACGGCGTGGTGATGATAGACGAGTTTCACCTGATGGAAAATCCTTCAAATTTCGTCAAACTTGCGGTCGATCATCATCCTGAACTTAAACTTTTTCTTTCAGGTTCATCCAGCACGGCTATCTTAAGCAAATTCAAAGACTCCATGGTCGGCAGAATTGTGGAATTCGAGCTTTACCCTCTGAGTTTCAGAGAATTTTTGAGGTTCAAAGGTGAGACCCGTTATCTGAATATGTTGCCACATATAGATTTGTGGAATCTGACCCTTCCGGAATTCCGTATCCCTGAACGCATTGTCGAACTTTACTCAGAATATCTTGTCTATGGGGGCTTTCCGGAGGTCGTGCTTTCGGAGAAGCGCGAGATTAAAACTAAGCTGCTCAGCCAGATTTTCAGGATATACGCCGTTCGCGACCTGAAACTGTTGCTTTCGGGGCGGGACACCGCCACTTTCGAGCGCGTTTTCCTTGCACTCACAGGCACGGTTGGCAATCTCCTGAATTTCACAGAAATAGCCCGTGATGTCGGAGTGAGTGTGAAAACGGTTCAGAGCTATGTCAGGTTGCTTGAGGCACTTTTCCTTGTGAAGAGGCTATATCCATTCGGTCGGAATCCGCGCACGGAGATAAAGAAATCGCCCAAAATTTACATCATCGACACCGGTCTGTTGAGTTGGGGGCTTGGCAATTTCTCACCGGTTTACCGTCGTCCAAAGGAAGCCGGGATCTATGCGGAAAACGCCGTTTTTCTCGGACTTATTCGCAGGATCGAGCCTCATCAGCGAGTGAGATTCTGGCGAAAGAAGAGCGGCGTGGAAGTGGATTTCCTGATGCTTGACCGCGAGATGCTCATCCCGATCGAAGTGAAGTTCAGAGAAAAGGCCACCGTTCCATCTACATTGAGGAGTTTTTGCAGGGAATATCGACCATCGCATGCAATTGTAGCCACAAAATCGACCTCAGCTCGGCTCAAAATTGGTCAGACCGATGTTTTCATGCTGCCCGCCGCGCTTATGTCGTGAGAGACTGCTTCCACAACAACGGACGGCTATCAGCCTTTTACTTTGTGGTGGCAAACATAAGGGGCGAGTTATCAAGGAGATACAAACTTTAAGGCCGCTTTAGTCTCTTTGCATAGATTATCATCCCCACCGCCATCCCGCCCTGCCGCCATCGCTTCGTCAGTCCTCGCGCCGTCTCACACGGGGTATTCCTGCCTCCGCTATGACAATAGGGGCATGGATTCATAGACTGGTGAGTTTACAAAGCTATGATGCATTTGTGGTTAGACAGAGAGACCACATGAGATAGCAATTTTAACAATGCATCTTGTTGGCATTCTGCAACTTGTAATGAGAAGCACAGACTAAGCGTCAAAACCTGAACTGCGATGCCGTTTTACTAAGTGGCAAAATTGCAAAGTGTTGGGTGTTGGGTTAACATAACCGTCAAATCTTGGAGAAACGGAGAGGTTAGGCGTTGCGGGACAACGAAATATCAAAAAGAGAGTTGGCAAAATGAGATACATCGATGGAGCAAGCTTCAAGCGTGTAATGCTGGCCGGTGCGGCTAAGGTCATGCGTGCTTTAGATAAACTAAACGCTATCAATGTCTTCCCTGTGCCCGACGGCGATACGGGAACCAACCTTGCGCTTACACTCAAGGGTGGTGTCGAAAGGTTGTTGAAACTCAAAGGCAAACGGCATCTCGGTGAGGTCGCAAGGGAACTCGCTGAGGGAACCCTGCTTGAAGCGAAAGGCAATTCGGGCGTCATATTTTCGCAGTTCCTTGTGGCGTTCGCCGAAGAGGTCGAACACAAGAACAAGGTGACCGTGAAGGAGTTCGCTGAGGCCGTCGATAAGGCGATCAAAAAGACCTATCAGGCACTGGAAGATCCGAAAGAGGGCACGATCCTGACGGTCATCCGTGAAGCCGCCGACGAGGCGCTCAAATCGGCTCAGGAAAGCGACGATGTCATCGTTCTGCTGGAGAGGATGTTTCAACGTGCCAAAAAAGCGCTTGAACGGACGAAGGAGCAGCTTCCAGAACTGAAAAAGGCCGATGTCGTCGATGCAGGTGGACTTGGATTCGTCTATTTCCTCGAAGGGATCGTCAGATACATCAAAGAAGGGGTCATGGAGAAGCTGGAGCTTGGGCGCAAATCCGAGACCGTCGAAGACCATGCGATAGAACAAGTTGAAGACCTTGAACATCGCTACTGCACCGAAGCGGTTGTGAAGGTCGAAGGTCTTTCCGGTCAAGGACTTAAAAAGCTGTTGGCGGCACTCGGCAGCTCACTTATAGTCGTGGGCGCTGGCAAGCTTTTCCACATCCACATCCACACCAATTGGCCGCAGAAGGTTTTCTCCATCCTCAAGGAGAAAGGCGAGATACTCAAAAAGAAAGTCGATGACATGCTGGCCATGAACCGCATGTTCAGGCACAAGCGCGTCGGCTTTGTGGTCGATTCCGCCGCCGATGTCCCGTTGGAAATCCTAACAAAATATGACATCTACATCGTGCCGCTCCATGTCATTGTTGACAACACGGTCTATCGGGACGGCGTTGACATATCCCGCGAGGAGGTCCAAAGACTCCTGTTGATGGCAAACGGGCCAAAGCTTGGGACATCACAGGCATCACCGTTTGAGTTTCAAGAGACATACAGGCGCGCAGCCGAACGAGCCGGTAAGTTGCTCGTCTTCACAATAGCTGCTGGCCTGTCAGGGACATATCGAAGCGCTTTGACAGCGGCAAGCTCCTGCAAAGAGGCGAAAGTCTATGTCGTTGATACAAAATCGATTAGTCTTGGACAGTCGATGATCATGCTGAGGGCGATCGAGAAGATCGAACAAGGGTGGAGTATCGACAGCGTCATCAATTACATAGAAAACGAGGTCATCCCTTCGGTCTATTTCCTTTTCACAATCAAAACCTTCAAATATCTGCTTCGTAGCGGGCGCGTTGGAAAACTTCAGGGTAAGCTCGCAGAGTTACTTGGCATAAAGCCGATCCTTTCGCTGAGGGACGGGCGTGAAGTGTATAAGGTGAGCAAGGCGTTCGGACGCAAGCGTGCCATCGAAAAAATGAAGCAGCTTTTCCTGAAAAATCTCGACAAAACAAGGACTTACGACTTTGGAATAGCACATTTTGTCTCACACGACGATGTGGTCGAGTTCGAGAAATTCTTCCGATCGAACTTCAAAGTCCGCAACCTGTTCATCAACGAGCTGACACCGGCTTTGAGCCTTCATCTTGGTCCCGGCGCACTCGGTGTGTTCGCCATGCCGATAGATGAGGACTAAACTTTCACCTTTGACAAACTGCCATGAAAATTTTGCTGTTTGACATCGACGGGACTTTGATATTGAGCGGCGGCGCTGGGAGCCGTGCGCTCACGAAGGCCTTCCAAAAACTTTACGGAATCCCCAACGCTATGGACGGCATTGATGCTCATGGCAAAACCGATCCGGAGATTGTCAGAGAGATTTTTGAACGGAAATTGTCCATTCAACCGTCGAATGCGCAGATCGAGGAGGTCTTGAGGGAATATCTGAACCACCTTGAGGCCGAAGTTGTTAACTCAGAAGGGTATAAAGTGCTTCCGGGAGTGAAAAAAGCGCTCGATGTTCTCAGCAGAGGTTCCGAGTATCTGCTCGGTCTCGCTACGGGCAACATCCGTGAAGGCGCTCGGATAAAGCTTTCGCGGGGCGGTCTTTGGAAGTATTTCAGATTTGGAGGCTTCGGCTCGGATGCGTCTGTCCGATGGCAAATCGTCCGCAAAGCTGTCGAACGGGCGCTTCAAATGACGGAATTCGACGATCCAGACCTCATCCTCGTGATAGGCGACACGCCAAGAGACATTTGGGCAGCGCACAGAGCGGGAGTCAAAGCGCTTGGTGTGGCTACCAGCAAGTTTTCGGTCGATGACCTTTTGGAAGCCGGCGCCGACGCCGCTTTAGAAAATCTCGCTGATCTCCAAAGATTTTTGGAACTGTTGGAGAAGCTCAGCTCATAGACCGTCAAGTTGGAGGATCAAGCCACCGAACGGCGCCTCCTCCTTCTCCTCTTCCTCATGTTCGTCTATCAGGATGTAAGAGCCTTCGGGCAGTTTCGCCAACTCATCCTCATCCATTTCTTTGACAATTCCGAATTTTTTGAGGTCCTCTTCGCTGTGCGGATACGGGCAGATCCAGTGCTCGCCGGGGATGTAGCCGTGAACCGGGCAGACGGAGAATGTCGGCGTCAGACTGAAATATGGCAGTCGGTAATTGTTGACGATTTTCCTGACGAGTTCGCGCACGATGCGCCAATCCTTGACCGATTCTCCGAGAAACAGATGAACCACCGTTCCGCCAGTGAACTGGATCTGGAGTTCGTCTTGATGCTCAAGGACTTCAAATATGTCGTTCGTGTAATTCACGGGCACATGAACCGAGTTGGTGTAATATGGCGATGTTACTGTGCCAGCCGTCTTTATGCCCGGATACCGCTCGACATCCTTGCGCGCAAGTCGATACGATGCGCCCTCAGCCGGCGTTGCCTCGAGGTTGTAGAGGTTGCCCGTCTCGGCCTGAAAGTCCGCTATCTTTTCGCGCATGAATTTCAGAACCTTGAGCGCAAACTCACGAGCTTCCGGATGCACGATCGAGACGCCCAAGAAGTTGCGGCACATCTCGTTCATCCCGACAAGTCCGATCGTAGAGAAGTAATTGTTCCAGTAACGGCCGACGGCTTTTTTGATGCTGCGCAGGTAGAACTTGGAATATGGGTAAAGCC
>QNDP01000314.1 GCA_003645975.1 Candidatus Hydrothermota bacterium
GACTGCTATTGGCACATTCAAACGCTATGACTCATCTGGCGATGCGTGGCATGAACACACTATCGACCTATCAGACTACACTGGCGATTCTATCATTATCGCATTTCATGCCGTGTCAGCATACGGCAACGATCTGCATATCGACGATGTTTCGGTTGAAACTCCGGCTGACAACGATGTCGGCGTCACAGGCATCATCCAAGCTGATTTTCCAAAGGTCAACCAATCCGCTTCATGGGGTTTCATCGTCAAAAACTTCGGAAATCAAGCTCAATCTAACTTCTGGGTGGTGTTTAACACAAAGAAAAATACGACAAAGGATTCTGTTCAGGTTTCATCGCTTGCGGCAGGTGCAACTGATACGGTTTATAAATCCTGGACACCGTCAACTTCGGGTTATGACACAATGTTTGCCTGGACAAATCTGTCTAATGATGAGAACCACTCAAACGATACGAGCGATTTAGCCTTTTATGTGCTCAATCAGGACGAATATCTCTTTGAGGATTTTGAAACAGGATTTCCTCCGAATGAATGGCAAAATGTGGCTTTAAGCGGAAGTTACACATGGGAATGGGTGACTTCAACCTCTCATCCCTCGGGCTACAATCCCTATTCGGGTTCATACATGGCGAGATACAACTCTTATGATGCCACTTCAGGTAACGAAGCGAGGCTGATCACCGATACAGTTGACCTGTCGGGCGTCTCCGTTGCGAAATTGCAATTTTACATGTTCCACGATAACGACCTTTCGAGCAAACCGGACTCGCTAATCGTCGAGATCAAGAAGCGCTCCGGCGGTTCATGGCCTTCGGATTGGACAAGACTCGGAGGTTTTGCGCGATACGATGCCTCTGGCGACGCATGGCATGAGCATCTCATCGAGTTCACAGCAGGGGATAGTGTCATCATAGCTTTCAGAGCAAAAAGCGGTTACGGAAACGACATCTATTTAGACAGGATCAGGCTTTTCAAACCGCCGAACAACGATGTGGGTGTCCTGAGTATCATAGCCCAATCCGAGTATCACACTGGCAGTCAGGATACCCTCTGGTTTGAAGTCAAAAACTTCGGCGCACAGGATCAATCGAACTTCTGGGTGGTGTTCAACGGCAAATTGAACACCTCAAAGGATTCCGTTCAGGTCTCGTCACTTGCAGCAGGTGCGATTGACACGGTCTTCAAGCTCTGGACTCCATCGAATGGCGGACGGGATACCATATTTGCATGGACCAACCTTTCAAATGACCAGAACCATAGCAACGACAGCTCTCAGGCAGAGGTGCTCGTTTATGGCAGCGGATTTTATCTCTTTGAAAGCTTTGAGGGCACTTTCCCGCCTTCTGAGTGGGAAAATACCGCTGTAAGTGGTAGCAAAGCATGGGAGAAAGATGCAACTGCCAATCCAGCGGCAGTGGATGGAAGTGCCAAAGCATTGTATCCCGCTGATAGCGTTTATTCCGAACATTCTGCCCGCCTTGTAACCGACACGATCGACCTTACAGGTGCCTCATCGGCAAACCTCCAATTCTACATGTATCATGACGCCAATGAACTTGAGGATAACGATTCACTTGTGATTGAGGTCAAGAGGCGAACAGGCGGTTCATGGCCTTCGTCATGGACAAAAGCTGATAAATTCATCCGTCCTTCGCTCGACGATGAATGGAAGCACCACACGGTTGCACTTTCAGCCTATGTGGGCGATTCGGTTCTCGTTTCTTTCCATGCATACAGTGATGGCGGCAGGAATATCATTATCGATAAGGTGGAAATTTTAGCTGCTCCCGATACCGACCTTGCAGTTCGTGAAATCATTGCTCCCGACCATTTCAACAGAACAGTGGAAGACACTTTGAAATTTGTGGTGACAAACTTCGGCTCAACCGACATGTCCAACTTCTATGTGTATTTCAATTCAAAACTTTCAGGCTCAAAGCTGGCGGTCACGGATTCAGTTCTGGTCTCAAGCCTTGCTAAAGGGGTAACCGACACAGTTGCAAAGGCATGGACGCCTCAAAATGCAGGCACCGATACGATAACAGCGTGGGTCAGCGTCTCAAATGACGCAAGCAGGGGTAACGATACAACAAAGACGGCGATCAGCATCTGGCACAACAACATGCACATTATCGAAAGCTTTGAAGACCAGTTCCTGCCGCAAGATTGGGCACAGGACAGCAGTGGCAATGGCATACATTGGCAGAGAGCGGACAGGACAAACTACCCTTATGGAACTTATCCGCCTGACGGTAACTATCTCGTCTATTTCGAGTCCCACAGTTACGGTTCGGGCGCATGGGCAAGGCTTATTACGGACACGATCGACATGACGAACGACTCGGCGGCGACCGTCAGATTCCAGATGTTCCACGATTACAATGAGCCTGACAGCAACGACATGCTTGTCATCGAGGTGAAAAAGCGCACAGGTGGCTCATGGCCATACAGTTGGACCGGGGTTGACACGGTTTACCGTTATCGATCAACCAATCACTGGGAGGAACACCCGGTGGACATATCCCAATACACGGGCGATTCGGTGATCGTTTCGTTCAAAGGCGTATCAAGATACGGGAC
>QNDP01000315.1 GCA_003645975.1 Candidatus Hydrothermota bacterium
GTTCGGCGAATCGCCCGATGAGCCTGTGCTGACCATCGAGGACTTGCTGCCGCACCTTGCCAGAAAGGCTCAATACGGCAAAAAGATCGAGGAAGCCATACCTGGCGAGAAGCTCAACCTCATAGTCGGTTCAATCCCATTGCCTGACAAAGAGATGAAAGACCGTGTCAAGCTGGCTATCCTCAAGTTGTTGAACGACAAATATGGGATTGTCGAGGAGGATTTCATCTCGGCGGAGATCGAGATTGTGCCGGCAGGCCCCGCGAGAGATGTCGGCTTCGATTCCAGCATGGTAGGCGGATACGGCCATGACGACAGGATTTGTGCATACACGAGCCTCCGCGCTGTCCTCGATGTCCAGAACCCGAAATGGACGGTCATCGCACTGTTTTTCGACAAAGAGGAGATCGGTTCGGACGGCAACACCGGCGCTCAGTCGCACTTCGTGGAATATGTCATCGCTAAGTTGTTTGAGTTACAGGGGAAAGGCGATTATTTCAAAGTTGTCGATGCGTTGAACCACTCCGAAGCCATTTCTGCAGATGTCAGTGCTGCGCTTGATCCCGATTGGAAGGAAGTCCATGAGGCTAAGAATGCTGCAAAACTCGGCTACGGCTTGCCGGTCACGAAATACACGGGTAGAGGCGGAAAATACACTGCAAACGACGCACATGCGGAATTTGTCGCCAAAATTCGCAGAATTTTCAATCAGGCCGGTGTTGTCTGGCAGCCTGCGGAGCTCGGAAAGGTCGATGAGGGTGGCGGCGGAACGGTCGCCAAGTATCTCGCAAAATTCGGGATGGATGTCATCGATGCAGGACCTGCGCTCCTCTCCATGCATTCGCCGTTCGAGATAGCGTCAAAAGCCGACCTGTGGATGGCCTACAAGGGCTACAAGGCATTCTTTGAGGCCGAATGATGTCGCCGTTTTTGCTCATTTTTGCGTTGATTTCGGCGGATACTTTAGTCATCTCGATCGAAGACGCCGTGCGGATGGCACTCGAAGCTAACCCATCGCTGAAGTCCGCAGAAGCTCAGACCACAAGTTCAAAACTGAACTTTTACGAGACGGCGCTCAGCGGCATCGTAACTCCAACGCTCACATACACAAAGGAGGACACATTTGCTTCGACGACCAGTCTGGGGCTCGACCTCACATTGTTCGACATAAACCGCGTGGCATCGGCGACATCTTCGTGGGGCAGTGCGCGTTCGCAGGTCTATCAACTGCGCGAGACTCGGAATTCCACCGTTCTGTCCACTCAAGTCGCTTATCTTTCGTTGCTTGCGGCACAGGCCGATGTCGAGGCCAAAAGGAGGAGCTTGGAACGGGCTGAAGCGAATCTGAGGCTCATCGAAAAGAAATTTGAGCTCGGCGCCGCCACAAAACTCGACCTGATGCGCGCCAAAGTGCAGCGCGGTCAGGCGGAACTTGCGCTCATCACAGCCGAGAACACACTCGCAAATGCCCGTGCGCAGCTTGCGGTTTTGCTTGGACTTGATCCATCGATCGTCGTGGTAGCCAAAGACTTCGATTTCACGCCCGACACAGCGGAGCTTGACCTCGACTCCCTAATTGCCGCCGCACTTTCGCACCGTCCCAAGGTTCTGGCGCAACGGATCAATACGAGCACAGCGAAGGCCTCGTTCTGGATGTCCGCACTCTCGGTTTTGCCCAGAGTCTCCATGAGCTGGAACTGGATGAGGCAAAACGGTCATGACTGGACAAGAGAGGGTCCAACGAAGCGCACCACATTGACACTCGACTTGATCGGCTATCCGTTCAGGGTGGCGACTGCGCGTCAGACGGCAAGATCGGCCGAATATGCGCTCAAGTCGGTCAGGATTGAGGTGGCGAAAGATGTTCAGGCCAAATATCTTGAGCTGATGGCTGCGAGACGAAAATTTGAACTTGCCCAAGCCACACTGGAGCAGGCTCGGATGGCCTATGAGCTTGCGAGCGCCCAATACGAAGCAGGTGAACTCAGCGTTATCGAACTTTTCGATGCGGAAAGCGATCTTGCGGATGCCGAAGCCCAATTTGAGGCAGCAAAATACGATGTCTATAAGGCGATTTTGAACCTCAAGTTCGCTGTCGGTGAGGACTTGTAACCCATGAACCGATAGGCAAAGTTCGCTGCTTGCATTTCAACAAAAAATCGGCATATCCTTATCGAAAATAGCTGAAAGGAGGTCGGTTTGAAATGTTTTTGCCATTGAAAGATGAGAATCCATCAAGCTCAAAGCCTTACATGGTTTATCTTTTGGTGTTGACGAATGTCTTGGTGTTTCTATACGAGATCTCATTGACACCCTGGGACTTAGCTAAACTTTTCAGTGTCTATGGCATCATCCCATACGAATACACACATTTCCACGATCTTGGAATTCCAAGTGCTATACCTATCAACCTACTTACCGCCATGTTTTTGCACGGTGGCTGGGTGCATCTCATCGGAAACATGCTGTATCTGTGGATATTTGGCGACAATGTCGAGGATGCGTTCGGGCATTTCAATTTCCTGAAATTTTATATCATCAGCGGCCTGATGGCCTCTTTCACGCACA
>QNDP01000316.1 GCA_003645975.1 Candidatus Hydrothermota bacterium
CCTTGGTTTTTATCGGTTCAGTGCTCGCCATTTACCTTTCAAAGTATTTTGTGGGCACACCTTTGGTCGGCGTCCTGATTGCGCTCCTGATCTCTTTTGCTGCTTATTCGATGAAAAATGACGCTACGATGATACTTTTCGGGCTTGCGATCGTGATGCTTTGGGCGTCGCTGGAATACACGAGGACATTTTGGCTGTTTGGGATGATCTGGCTCCTCGCAATCGCTTATATCTACTCGAAAGGGACACCGCCGTCGTCCGGAAAGATGGTGCTTTACAACCCGCCGAGAGAGGTCAGGCCGCCTGAGATGGCCTATCTTGTCGAAGACCGCGAAGCAAACGAACGGGAGTTTTTGGTCGCAGTTATGGATCTGGTCAACCGCGGTTATATCGAGTTGATACCGACTCGCGACGATTTTTACGTCCGAAAACAAAAGGAATACGAGGGCGATCAGCGCTTGACTTCGGTCGATCGTTTCGTTCTCCATCGACTTTTTCTCATGACAGGCGTCCGCATCGTAGCCGAGACCGGCATCCCACTTCAAAAAGATGAATTTCCGAATGAAGTCAGTTTGAAATATGTCATGGACGATCTTCACAACTGGGCTAAAGCCTTTGACTTACAGTTCAGAAGCCATTTGAGCGAGGATAAGCCGATCTACCATCCGCTTTTTGTGATAACGAAACGCCAATGGCAGGCTCTGGCGATAGCCATTTTGATAGCCGGCATGTTTTTCCTTTTCATAAGAGGGTTTTATCTGGATTTGGAAGAAATCGCTTTCTCAAAGAAGAGATTGATTTGGAACATGTTTTTTGGCGACGGCTTGCCCATTGTTGCGGTGAGTGGGGCGATATTCTGGCTTTCCTACCACTATGTCGGAGTTTTGACGGATTTCGGTAAAAAAGTCATGCATAGGGTGTTGGGCTATCGGGAATTCCTGAAGCGTGTGGAGCTGCCGCGTCTGAAGCGTTTCATCAAAGAGAAAAGGTTCACATTGATGGAGCTTTTCACCTATGCATTGGCGTTGAAGCTGTTTGATTTGATAGACTTGTGGATAGAGTCGCTGAGATCAGACGAAGGGCTTGCCGAAGAGATTTTAGTTATCGAAAGACTTTGGAATTTCTTGAGATGGAGATGGAAATTGGCGAGGTTCGGAGAGAAGCTCGATATAGATTCTATGGGCAGGAGTTTTCTCCACAGCCCAACAAATATTTAATTTTGAAAAACTTCCGAAAAGGAGGCAAATGATGATCAAAATCTTGTGCCTTCTGAACTTAATCGGTTTCACCCATCTTGAAGGATGGCTGTCGCCTCGTGGCGATATCCTCATAGGAGACGCCGAGAAGCTGGCAGTTGGCGGTGCATTTTGGCTTAATCCGATCGTTGACCATCGCGAGGGGCTAACTGTAACGCTGTCAGGCGGTCTCAATGTGGCATCCGAACAGTGGAAAACGCCCACTTACGACAGATTTGATAACACCGTGGGCTATATGACCGTTTACAGCGACCACAACCTTTATCCACATCTCTCGAATGTCAAATTGATGTTTGTTCGTGGTTCAAGATTCGTATCCTTCAGTTATGGAAGGATTTATGACTACAACTACCGTTATGAGCGGGAATATCGCGATGATTATTACACAGTTGTGGGTCGCTCCGAAGCCAAGCGGAAAGGCGGCGTCAACGAATTTGCGTTAACTTTTGGACTTTTGAATCTCAAAAATTTCATGAACTTGTCTCTATCAGTGGCACACATTCAAGGCATGGACGATCGGAGCGAGTTCTTCGTTCAAGGCGATTCAGTCATTTGCGACACCTCTGCACAATCCACTTCCAAGACGACTACTTTCAAAATCGGCACACTTTTCAAATTCGGCTATCGGGCAAGCGTCGGTGTCGCTTTTCGTAAGGGTTTTGAGCTAAACGCTGAAACAGATAAAATTGAGTATCCCAATGCATTTGAGGTCTCTGCCGTGATAACACCGCCGTCCAGAATGACCACGAAGGTCTTCATCAACTATCTCTATGATGGAAATATCCGTTACGGACTCGGATTTGCGCATGAGATTATCAGAAACGAATGGATGCGGTTCGGTGCGCGTCTCGAGAGATGTTTTGAATGCAGAAGTGATTGGCGGCCAGTTTACAGCGTCGGATATGCCCATACAGGGCAAAAATTTGAGTTTACGAGCGGCCTTGCTGTTACACCCGTGAACTATCGATTGGTCAGTGGTTCAAACCTTTACAAAGTCGAGGAGCTTTCAAGTGAAATCTTGGTTCAGCTCAAGATCAAAATTTAAAAAACGGGGACATCTTCAGAGAAAGGAGGTAAAAAATGAAACGCAACATGTTGATAGCCATAGCAGTGGTGGCGTTGATGGTTGGATGTGCGCCTAAGATCAAAGTGCCTACACCTCAGATCAACCTTCCGGCGCCGCAGATCAATGTCAATGTGCCGCAGCCGCAGGTCAATGTAGGACCGCAGCAACCCCAGGTGGCTCCACAAGGACCTCAGATGCAGATCATGGTGAACTACGCTCCTGTGGTCTTTTACTACGCTTTTTCC
>QNDP01000317.1 GCA_003645975.1 Candidatus Hydrothermota bacterium
ATCCAGCCCCGTCGTCCAGCCTGAACAGCCCACTACCGCACCGCCTCCCGACCAGACGCAAAAATCCGAATCCGTCGAAAAGAGAGCCGAGCCGAACTGGGGCCGGGTCAAGGAGAAGTTCAAGCAACTGCTCGACGCCTATCATAAGCTAGTTGAATTCCTCAAAATCAATCGAGATCAATTTATCGACACAAAATCCGTGGACGAGGCCATTCACGAAGCCGAAACATTCTTAGGCATAGCCGAGTCCTACGCCACCGACATCGAGACCGAGGACATATACACTGCTCGCAAACTGCTCCAAGACGCAATCGCCACGTTCTCCACGATCACGACCAAGCTATCAGAAGCAGGAGAATCCAAACTTCCGAATTTCGCCACTCTCGCCAAGATCATACGCCGAATCTCCGCCATCACCTACAACTTCATGTTCGCCCTCTACCCGCCTGCTCCCGAGCTCATGGCCAAGTCAATTAAGAAAGCGGTCGAGGACGAGGAGGACTTCGACGACTACGGCCTGCCGATCCCGATCGCAGTCTCCACCGCCATCTACAACCTCATAGGCGATCTCGACAACGCCAAGAAGCAGGTCTTATACGCCGACAACCTCGACACCAAGACCAAGCTCCGGGCCGAGACCTTGATCCGCGACTCCATCATCTGGATGGCCCAGCTCCGAGATATCGCATTCTACCGCATCTACGACACATCCAAAGCTATCGCATCCATCGCTCCGATCGTGCTCGACAACCTGACCGAGGCCAAGTCCTTAATCGCCGATGCCGTGCCGGACGCCACCGACAAGATCCAATCCGCCATCTCCACGCTCAAGGCGATCCGAAACAAACTCAAAGTCAGGGGCGAAGCTCATCCTGAGCCGATCCCCGCCACCATCATCGCCGGTTCTCTGTCCGACCTCGCCGAATATGACTCTTCCATCGCCACGATCCTGAAATCTGCTCTCTGTCCGCTCTGCGATCCGTCTAAGCCGATCAAGAAGACAATAGCCGATCCTCAACTCGCCAAAGTATTGATCAAGTCTTTGCCCGGTCAGCTGATCAATCCCGACGACTTGCCGATATCGGTTGCCATTTCCAAGGCCTTACCCGAGTCCATAACCGTCGGCCAACTCCGAGACCTCGAACTGCCCAGCTTCAGATACCAAATAACGGCCATTCACGCCGATTTCTGGGAAGCAATCGACTATCTAAAAGCCAATGGCTTTCCGAGCGATGTAATTAGCGAGTTCATCGAAGTCATGACAGAGGCGATCGATACTATCATCGAAAATCTCGCAATTGCTCAAAGCCGACTTGCCGAATTCCCTGCCGATACTCCTGTCTCGTCCATCCCCGACGACCTCAAGAATCTAATCAACATCGTCGCATCGCAGGCCAGACGCCTCCGCCACGTCGCATATATTGTTGACAATATGCTTCTCTTTCCTAAGAGGCTCAAATATCCAAAGAAGATCAAGCTAACCGCAGACGACATCCGCAACTGGATCGAAAAACTGCGTGCAATCACATCCATTTCTGAGCCCGATTTCGTCCTAATCAAATCCTCAATTGCCCAATTGACCGACCTTGACGACTTGCCGATGCCGACTACTCTATCCAAAATCTACTATTCCGATGACATGACCCTCGACTATCTTGTCCGCTATCTTTACTACCTTATCAATTTCAACCGCCACAATGCCAATCACCTACTTGCCGCCGCCGATGCCCTCAAAAAGCATGACATCGACGAATCCTTAATCGAAGAGCTTCGCGAGGCTATCCACAAAACGAGCAATGCCGTCTTCATCAACGTTCAGACCGCCTTTGATCGAGTCTTAGACTTCCTCAAGACGACCGCCGCAGAAACTCCGGCCGCATCCCTGCCCGACGATCTCAAAAATCTTATTAATATCGCCTATACTCAAACATTCCTTATTGTCGATTTGCTCGACGAGATAATCACAACAGTCTATATCACCGGCGAGCCTTTCAATGACGACGTCCGAAACTGGATCGATACATTGGTCAATATCCGATCTATAACCGAGCCGACCCGCATTTTAATCAAATCATTGCCCGACCAGCCGGTCGATCTCGATAGCATATCGCCTCTTCCCATAGTCAAGGACGAAAACAATCTCAAAGTCAAGCACATTTACAACTTCGTCCATCGCTCAAGCAGATACATCCACTCTGCTGTTAATCACATGTTCGAGATCATAGACGAACTCAAAAGCGAAGCCGATATCGACAAATCGCTCCTCGAAGAACTTCGCCGGGCCATATCCGAGACTGCCGAAAACATCATCGAAGACCTCAAGACGATCTTTGACGAAATTCCAATAGACGTCGATTCTGAAGCTCCGGCAACACAGATGCCGGACTCGTTCAAGGATCTCGTTAATTTGACTCAGGCCAAAATAGACCAATTCATCGACATCCTTCAGTTCATCGCAATCCGATCATTCCGAAAGCCGGTCAGTTTGACTGACGCCGATATCAAGGAGGCAATTGAGCAAATTCGCAACATCCCTGCCATGCAAAGGCCAGTTCCGGCTTCCA
>QNDP01000038.1 GCA_003645975.1 Candidatus Hydrothermota bacterium
GGTCTTTTCGGATACATAGGGCGGAAGTGTGTAATCTCTAACTGACTCCATAGGGATCGGGACTTCGCTAAGATGGAGTTTTGCAAGGTCTCCGGAGATCGCCGAGCCGCCCATTACGGCAAACACCACATGCGCTATTTCCGAGAAATCGAAAGCGGGAACGTCGAAATCGAGCGCTTCGCGTATCTCATCGGGCAGTTTTTTTATAAATTCGAGCATCCTTGCTTCCGCTTCATCCCTTTCCATACGATCATCTCCTTCGGTTTCAACTTATTAAAGAAGCGACAGGCTTAATCCAACGAAGAACCCTTTGGACTTGAGTTCATAGGACTCGTTTTCCTTCTCGTATTTCAGGCTGTCGAATTTGTAGCCGCCGAGATAATGGAGCCTTGCAAGGAAAGGAATCGAGACCGGCAGGTCGCCTTTGAGGCCAGCCCAATAGGATATGTAGGACGGCTTAGCGTCGTCGATCTTCGCTTTTATCCACTTTCCTTCGACGAAAACGCCGAGCGGCACCATCGGCGGTTTCACACCGACCTTGAACGCCAGTGCAGGCACAAGGATGAACTCGGCCAGTTGGTATTCGTCCCTTTCGATGCCAGCTTCGGCCTCGATTTTCGGGTTGATCCACAGGTCGAAACCTATGCCCGGTTCGACCGTTACGAACGGAATCGGCAGATGTGCACGGAGCGCCCCGCCAGCGACCTTCCTGACGAAACTCACTTTCACCTCCTCACCTGCATGGAAAGTCATATTCGGCAACTTCAAGTCTCTTTCGAGTGTCGTGGTCCTCTGGAAATTGGACGGGATGAAATCGAGGACGAGCCTTGCCCACATCACTTTTGTCGTCAACCTGAACGCAGGACAGGCCGATCTGCCCATGTCGATGTCCGCATCGACATCTTTGTCGGGATTGGACGCAATAACCTGCAACGATTGAGACACGAAATCCACCTCTGGCTCAAGGCCGAATCCCATTACACCGTGAACATTTGAGACAAAGACCAACATAGAGGCAACTGCCAAAACACCCTTCAAACCTTTCATTGCGAACCTCCTTTTGGCCAAGATTATATGGCAAATTTCGACCGAAAGTCCTTTTCACTTGCCTTCTCAGTCGAATCGATTAAAATCGGCTGTCAAAAGGAGGCTGAGGGATGAAGGAATTCCTTGAGGTCGCATTGAAAGCCGCAGAACTTGGAGGCGAAGTCCTTCTGAGACATCTCGGAAAACTCACAGAACACGACGCAGTCGAAAAAAGGCGCTACGATTTCGTAACTTTTGTCGATATGGAATCGGAACGAACTATCAAGGACTTCATCAAAAGCAAATTTCCTGATCACAAGTTCTTGGCAGAAGAATCGGGCGGCGAGGAGGTTACTGACAAGCCACTTTGGATCATCGATCCGCTTGACGGCACGAAGAACTATCTCCATGCGTTTCCACACTTTGGAATATCGATTGCACTCAAAATCGAGGGAGAGGTGCGGGTCGGCGTAATCCATGACCCGTTGAAAAAGGATATGTTTTGGGCGGTCAAAGGCGAGGGGGCGTTCTACAACGGCCGCCGAACTTATATCATCGATGTCGAGGACATCGGACACTCACTCGTGGCAACAGGTTTTCCGTTCAGAGCCAAAGATATGCTCGATACATATCTCAGAGCGTTTCGTCAGATTTTCCTCAAAGCTGCGGGCGTCAGACGGGCGGGTTCTGCCGCACTTGACCTCGCCTATGTCGCAGCCGGAATCTTTCAAGGCTTTTTTGAATTTGGACTTGCAATCTGGGACATTGCGGCTGGTGCGCTGATCGTGCGTGAGGCCGGCGGTATCGTCTCGGACTTTCTCGGCGGCCAAAAGTTTCTCGAGACAGGAAACATAATCGCCGGAACACCAAACATTTACCCCTTCATCCTCGAAGTTGTGTCAAAAACTTTTGGACAGCCATGAAAGGGGGAAATTTGAAACTCGTTGTGGTAAAAAACGGGTTCGATGCATGGGATTGGAACATTTTGGGGATGACTTTGACCGAGAGGATGCGAAGGATAGCCGAGATTCACGGCCTCGAGTTCCAGTTGGTGGAGTCCCTTGAAGATGTGGATCTGACAGGGTCATCGATAGTTTTGACCAGACCGATCCTGTTCGATTTCAAAGACCTTTCGACCTTAAGCCAACACATTCCCGAATCCGGTTGCGTGGAGGTGTATGCCTCAACCGGCGAATTCACAGGGATTTATCTCTGCAACGGCGGCGGTTTGTCGAATGCGAACAAGGTCAGTTTGGACTTCTGTTTCGTCGATGTGGCAACCGAAGGCGTGAAAACGGCAGAAAGGTTCCTGCTCAAGAAACTCATCAAGCCGTCCGACGGACCGATCTCTCGACTCATCAACCGCAGGATTTCGATTCCGATCTCAAGGCTTTTGGTTCGGACTTCCCTGACGCCCAACATGCTGTCGCTGATGAGTTTCACATTGGCGTTAGTTGCGGCTGCAGCGCTCGCTCTCGGCACAAAATTGGGACTCCTCATCGGCGGCATCATGGCAGAAGTCGCATCTATCCTCGACGGCTGTGATGGAGAGATAGCCCGCTTGAAATTGATGTTCAGCGAGTTCGGTGCGTGGTTCGACCGTGTGCTCGATCGATATGCCGACATCCTGATCATAGCTGCACTTTCTACGGCCGCAATGGGAGGACACCCTGAAACAGCATGGATGTGGGGACTTATCGCTACCGCCGGCAGCCTGCTCATGAGCTACACAGCAAACATCTGCGACATCATGTATCTCAACGGGATTCCGATCAGGTTGGGCCGCGACCTGCGGCTGTTCATCGTGTTTTTTGGTGGGCTCTTTGGAAAACCTTTTGAGACTTTGATAGTCATCTCGTTCGTCTCTCACATCGAGGTCATCCGCCGAATTGGTGCTTTTGCACACAACAGATCGTGCATAAGGCACTAATTCACAATAATTTTTCTCGGAGCTTGTGCTTGTAGGTGTGTCTTTCGTCGATGATGTGGATCACCTCATGTCCCAACTCCACGAGTTTATCGGCGATGAATCGCCTATGACACTTAAACCAAAGTTTTTCGGAACACATGATGGCGGTGACACCGTCCTGTGCCCAGAACAGCAGCTTTCCGAGTCCCTCTTTGAATTCGTCAGTTTCCATGTAGGCCTCATATCCGCCCTTGCGATAGCCTCCAAGTTCATCACCCAAGTAAAGATAGCCTATTCCGCATTGCTCAACGAGTGATTTTTCGAGTGATTCTCGATTGAAATGTGGATATTTCCGAGATGTCGGAAATCTTCTGACGTCGATGAGCAACTTTATGCCGTAGTGTTTCAGCAGGTTGCAGAACTCATCGAAAGAACGGTTTGAATGTCCGATTGTAAAAATCTTCATGGTCAACGAAAAGTTTTCATGCAGTTCGGTCAAAATTGTGCGTAAAAGTAAATGCCAAAGAGGGAAATCACCGAGAGAATCCGCAGTTTATACCACATGTCCATCGTCTTGTAGGCACTGTCAATTTCCACTTGGTTTTGGGCGCGCATGTAGCGATCTTTTGCCCTGAGATAAGCGACATGGGACAAGCCGATTGCGCCTAAGTTTAACAAGGTCAGAGCCATCAATGTGCGCCCTCGCTTTTTGTCTCCGAATTTGTAATCGCCGAGTCCGGGAAAGAAAAGCGAAAGCCTTCTCCGTCTCAACTCCAAACCGAGCGAATCGTTGATGCGCAAGATGTTTCGGATCGAGTCCAATGTCGGGACGGCTGTCGCACCGATGGCCACCTTTGCCGACTGAAAGGCCTGCATCGCCTTCGGAAAGGTGTAAATCGGGTCAAGCTCAAAATAAGGATTTTCATTCAAAAGTCGCACGAAACAGCTTTCCGCCAGCTCGATGCTGTCCATTGCGATATAAGCAAATGCTTGAAATTTCAAGGCTTGAAGCTTCACAACGCCGGTGTCCGTCCGCACTATCGAATCCGCAAACTCCAGAAGCTCTGCGTAATGTCCTTCGTAGAAAAGGCTGTCGAGTTGTTGAACGGGTTTAGGCAGGGCAAAGATCAGCGCCGCAAGTAGAGCCATCGCCCACCCTCATCCCCGATTTTGTAAAAATAGACGCCGCTCGGCAAACCGATGGGTTTCCAGACCAACGAGTTAACACCTTCGTGCAGTCTCCGTCGCAAGACCAGCGAGCCGTTGGCAGAATAGACGGACAGCTCTGCCTCATGTGGCGCCACAATCGTGATTCGGGACTCATAAGTCAACGGATTGGGGGCAAAGACCTTAAATTTTGACAGTTGGCGTCCTGAACCTTCTTCCTCAATAGATTGCAATTCAAGGACTTCAACCGAACGCATGGTCCAATCGCAGCGTCGGCCGCCGATCACAAAGAGGTTGTTCTCGAAAACGGCCGCAGTGGCATAGCTTCGACTTGAAATCAAATCCGGAAGCTCACCCCATTGCTGGCTCGAAGGCACAAAATACCAGCCGACACTCTGTTCATTGCCGCCCGAATTCCCTGAAATCAAGTAAATTATGCCGTCCATGTGGGTTATCGCCATGCCGCTTATCGCCATTGGGAGCGTATCGAAGTCCATAACGGTCGAATTGAAAAACTTTGTTACCCAATTCAACTGACCGAAATAGATGCCGCCGAACAGGAAAGCCGTGTCGCCGATCGCCGCAGCCGCCATGTCGATTCTCGGCACCCAAGCCGGGATCACAATTGAGTCCCAAGTGTTTGTGGATGGATCAAAGACGAAAATGTATGGGTTAAAGTTGCCGACGGACTCAAGCCATCCGCCGAACAAAAAGAAGCTGTTTCCAAGCCGCACAGTCGAGAAGTGGGACAGTGGAAATGGCATGTCCCCGACGTGGATCCATTCCCCCGAATCCGGGTAGAAAACGAACACATCATCGGACATCTGTCCGGCAGAGTCGATACCACCGAACACAAAGATGGTGTCTCCGATTGTTCCGAGTCCGAAAAACGCTCTTGGCTCAGGCAGCGGCTCACCGTAACGCCATGTCCCCGTGAGTCCATCCAGCACCTCAACGGTCGAAAGTCTTCGAGTTCGATGATGATGCCATGTCGCTTCGCCACCGATCACGAGCAGGCTGTCGCCGACCACCACAGCACCCGCACCATAACGCGCCTGCCTTAAAGGCACAAAAGGCCGCCATCCAGCATAGCCACCTCTGACACAGCAGGAAATTGCAATTGTCGCCACTGCCAGCCATCTCCTCATCCTATCACCTCGATCGTTTTATGTCCGCAAATTTTATACCCTGACGCCTATCTTTGGAATTCATAACGCCATACGAGCGTGTCGCCCGGCTGAAGGTCAACTGTGTCGATCGTTGTGCCGAAAATTGGATGTTCGACTTTTACGGTGTGTCGGCCTCGACCGTGAATCGGCTTCTCTATCGGACTTGTGCCCAAAAACTTATCGTCAAACCAGACATATCCCCAAGGCTTGACCTTCACGATCAGCGTCCCGAACTCCCTGTCAAAATCAATGTCCAGTCGAGCCGTATCTCCCGCAGAAAGCCTTAGAGTCCGCCTCAATACCCCATAATCGGGATTGCGGACTTTGATCCTGACGGTTCCTGTGTCATGTAAAAATTCGATGATCTTCGTGCCTCTTGACAAAAGTTGCTCATCGACAAAGACATCGCTCGGATGCGAAAGTTTGATCCTGACGAGCGAATGGAGTTCCTTCGGGACATCGGCGGCCTCAACAGGGTTGATTTTCGTTGATTCCGAATGGGTTGCAGCGCCCGATGTGGAATCCCTCAAAACCACTCTCGACTCGGTTGGACTTGGATGACGGGTTCTTGTCGTGTAAACGATAACAGCCGAAGCGATTGCCAGTGTCAAAGCCAAAACCGCTGCAATCACATGGCTCCGCCGAACTTTCTTGACCTCAACGCTCGTCAAAATTTCATAAAGTTCAGGTCTTTTCGACGGATTTTTATCGATGAGTGCCGAGACAAGCTGCCATGTCTCGTCTGAAATCCCTTCGGGTCGATGCGGTTCGCTCTCAACGATTTTGTCGATCAGCTCACTGACCGAATCTGCCTCAAAAGGCCTACGCCCCGAAAGTAGTTCGTAGAGGATCACACCGAGCGCATAGACATCGCCTTTTTGTGAATATTCGCTGCCCTTAAGCACTTCAGGCGGGATGTAGTGAAGTGTTCCAAGCACAGCGCCCTCAATCGTTATGCTTGGCAGATCGATACTTTTTGCAAGACCGAAGTCTATCAATCTCGGTTTTCCTTTGTGTATCAAAATGTTTTCGGGCTTCAAATCTCGATGAACGACACCCTGTTCATGCAGGTAGGAGACGATAAATGCCAATTCCTTGAATAACTTAAGCGCATCCTTTTCATCGAACTTACCCTTTTCGTTCAAAATTTCACGCAAACTCCTTCCCTCGACAAATTCCAAAGCGATGAACGGGATGCCATCGACTTCGCCGCTTTCGATGATTTTGGCTATCTGGGGATGATTCAGTTTTTCAAGGATTTGCATCTCGCGCTTGAATCGAATCCTTGCCTTCGGATCGTTCGCAAGGTGTGGATGCATGATTTTCAATGCGACTTTGCGGCCGTCGGGTGACTTCGCCAGATAGGTTTTGCCAAAACTGCCGCTCGCAAGCTCTTTCACAAGCTCGTAATCTCCGAACTTTTTGGCTTCCATATTCTTACACAGCCTCCCACATCAAAGAGTTCAGACCGAAATGCCGCATAAGATTCGATAAGGGCATGAGCGACAGTAATTTTTGTCCTCATCGTCGGGCTCAAAAGGCACATCGGGGTCGAGGATTTCGCTCAGCAAGTTGCCAAGTGATGGTTTGAAGATATCCTCCATGAAATGAGTCCGATTTTCAGAGTTGAAAAGGGCATATTTCTCGTCCTTTCCGCGCACAATCAACAGTTCTGCATTGAGCTGTTCCCAACTCAAAGCGGTTCTATCTCCCTTGTAAAGCATGAGATAAACGGGCAACTGGAACGAACGGATCAGCTTTTTCATCTCCTTACGGTCGCTCAAGGCCGTTTCAAGTTTGCTCATTCTCGGCTTCTGCACAGTTGCACCGGTTTTGTAATCCACGATGTAAATAAGATTTCCGCCCAAATAGTCGAATTCGACCGACCGCCTGTCGATCCTATCAACCCTTCCTTTAAGCCTGAATCTCCTGCCGTTCAGCTCAAGTTCACGGCTGAACCATCTTTCAAGTCCGATTATCTCGAACTCGCCGCCGGCATTTTCTATGTCGGAATACACAAATCTGCGAAGTCTGTGTCTCGCAAGTTCATGTAAAAGAATCACTTCACCGGTCTTTCGCGTGAAAGTTTTTGCAAAAGCTCGGTTGATCTCGGATTCAAGGATTTCGGCATATCTATCGAAATCTGAGAGATTTATCTTGCCGAAACGCCTGATTCTTCGGTAAAATTTCTCCAGAATTTCATGGACAAGCTGTCCGATGATGTCGCTTTGAATTTCAGGTTTTAATTCGTCATGTTCCTTCAGCCGAAGCACATATCCGTAATAGAACCTGAGCGGACACCACATGTAAGTGTCAATTGCAGAAGGACTGAACCACATTGAATTGAGCAGGTCTTTAACTTCTTTTGACTTTTGGACAACTGTCGGATTCGGTTGGGAGAGGCCGACATAAAATTGCTTCACCTGTGGGTCAAATTTGCCGATTTCGCCCGCTTCAAGTTCCGCCTGCCAGATGAGCGCCTCGACGAATCTGCTCCTTACAGATGTATCATTTTGCTGATAAATGACATGTGCATTTTTTGCGCCTTTGATAAGCCTTGTGAAATGGTAGCGGAAAACCTCTTCCTGCTCTTGGATGTCCGGCAAGCCGAGCGAACGCCTGACAGGCCGCGGCATCAGCGGATCGTGCGGTGTGATCGATGGGATAACGCCTTCGTTTGCATCGAGAAGGATGACCGTTTTGAAGTTGAGGACACGGGTTTCCAAGATTCCGAGTATCTGGACGCCGCTCAACGGAGTGCCTTCAAAAGGCACGGACTTGCTTGCGATGTGATGTCGAAAGATTGCGAAAAGTGGGGGATGTGCGAGCTGTTCGTCTGCAAAAAGTGCATCTCGAAGCTCATGCAGCGCGGATGTAAACCTTCCGAGAAATTCGCTCGCAAAAGGATAGTTCTCAATCGAAGTGTTTTGAACGATAAACTCCACGAGAGCGAGCGAATTCTCTGCAAGTCCACGAAATGTCGAAATTTTCTCGAAATTACGAAAAGCGAGCCGATGTATCCGCTTTAAAGCTTGGTAGAACCCATCGACCAGCTTTTGCCCCTTGCTGCGGCCATGCGTCGAGACTGCATAACCGCTGACCGCTTTGTATAACTGCGGCTCAACCTCAAGTTCTTCAAGATCAATGAATTGAAGTTGCTTTGATCGCACAAGCTCGTCGATCTTCTGGATTCCGATGCGCATCAATGCGGAATCGCCGTCGATTTCGATGTTTTTGATGTAAGGGTGCAAAACCACATGGAGATAATCTTTTGCATAGTAAAGACTTCCCTGTCTCGACTCCTGCGCTCTCAGAATAAGTTCAAACAGACCTGCGATGGGTGTCCTTTTGAGTGGATAACCCATCGAGACATTGAAATGGACATCGAAAAAGCTGATTGCCTCCCAAAGCACGGGCATCAGGGCGTCCTCACGCGGCAGAACTATCGCCACTTCGCGAGGGTCGATATGACCGCTTTTCCCTTCAAGCACATCCTTGAGAATCTGACGCACGACCGCGGCTTCGGCATGGGTATCGACGCCGGCATGGAATTGGATCGACGGGCTGCTCGTTGATTCATTGACTTTGATGGGTTTGAGTTTAAGTTCTTTTGTGAGTTCGACAAAAGGCGACCA
>QNDP01000039.1 GCA_003645975.1 Candidatus Hydrothermota bacterium
AGGATGTCGGGTTCATAACCGTTGAACTCATCGATCCGCACAAGCATTCGAGATCCAAGCACAACACCGAGATCCTTGGCAGCCACAAAGGAATTCATGAGTGTGCTAAGAAAGATAAAAATTTTCTCGTGTCTGAAAGTTGCCGGAGATTTCATTTTGACGACTCCGTTTATGAGGTCTCCCTTCTGGTTTTCCTTGATAAGTTTCTTAAATTCTTCGTAAGTAGTGCGAAATCTGCGCCTTTGAGTTTGAAACTGTGGCACAGCGTAAAATTTTGTCTCAGGATTTGCCGTCGATTCCATGTCTTTCACCTCGCAATCAGCTAATATCCAAGCTCTTTAAGGAATCTTTGGTCTTTGCGCCATTTGGGTCTCACCTTAACCCAAAGTTCGAGGAACACCGGCCGACCAAGAAACTCCTCGATCTCGCGTCTTGCGCGTATTCCGACCCTTTTGAGCGCCTGTCCGTTCCGCCCTATCAAAATTGGCTTCTGGGACTCGCGCTCGACATAGATGATCGCACGAATGTAATCCTTGCCACCGTGTTCCGGATCGGATTCTATGAACTCCTCTATCTCGACTGCTGTCGAATAGGGTATCTCCTCACCATAAAGTTGGAACACCTTTTCACGAATTATTTCGCTGACGAAAAACCTTTCGGGTCTATCGGTGAGCATATCTTCGGGATAAAACGGCTCACCTTCGGGCAGATGTTTGATTATGACATCGAGCAATTCATCGGTATTTATCAACTTGAGTGCGCTTATAGGGACAACTTCAGCAAATTCAAACAGTTTTGCATAGGCATCTATAACAGGGAGAATTTCCAGTTTTGGAACTTTATCGATTTTATTGATGGCCAAAATCGTCTTTTTATTCCTTTCCTTGATCGCATCGAGAATCTTTAAGTCTCCCTCAGTGGGGTCATAAGGTTCCACCATAAAAACCACAAGGTCCGCCTCGTCGATGGCCTCGATAGCTCGTTTGACCATAAGTTTATGAAGTTCATATTTCTCCTTCTCCATTATTCCCGGAGTGTCCAGAAAAATGACTTGATAGTTTTCACCGTTTAAGATTCCGAGAACTCTGTGTCTGGTAGTTTGCGGTTTAGGCGTTACGATAGACAGTTTAAATCGCAAAAAGTTATTGATTAAAGTGGATTTACCGACATTTGGGCGGCCAACTATTGCCACATAACCCGACTTGAACGACTCATTTTTTCCAGATAATTGTGAATTCATATTGCCTTCCTGCATATTTCCAACCTCGATAAATTTCGGGGGATTTTCCGAGCAAATTTGTTATTGAAAATTTAGTTTCAAAATTATACGGTAACGCAAGGGATAAAGCCATATTGTCAATTCTATAAGGCTCAAGTGGTTCGGCCGATTCCGACGGCTTTCGTTCGCCTACAAAGTTGGAAGACAAGGACACCGACAGACGGCCCCAAAATATTTCAAGATTCACAACCCCAGAATACATGGGGATGTTATAGATGCCATCCGCTGAGAAGACATAATTTCCAAATACTTTGAACGATATAGGTCTGGCTTTTCGTTCGATGGAGATAGACATGCGTGTTAAGGAGAAAGAGTTTGAAACAGAATATGTTGGTATCGAATCACCTTCCAAAACGATCAAATTTTCACCGTTGCGCCGTTCCGCCGACATAGAAAATTTAAATAGCTTGTTGCTTCCCAGCGAATAGCCCATTTCCAGCGTCCTCACGATACCATGGAACGGAAAATCTTTTGTTGTCGATGGGCTGACGAAATCTGCATCTGGAGATACCGGCACATCCACATCGAAATCGTATCTTCCAAAAGCCACAAAATTGGCTGCTGGATGAAGTTGGAAACTCAATGTCGGCATTATGGCGTGTCGATATATCGGGTTTATAGAGACACCGAGAGCCAACAAGAGCTCATCAAAAGGCAACCAGCGGAACATGTATTCTGCGGTTCCAAAGCCAGATTTCTGGGTGAATGAATATAATCCTTTGATTTTTAGAGTGTTGATTAACCGTTCGTGGACAGGAAGGAATATCCCAGCATCCACATTACCGGCCGCTTCGTCGAAAGAGTTATAATCGTCCCAAACTTTTTTGTATTTTACCTCTGTCGTGAAATACACAAATGTGGATTCTTCTGTAACCTCGAAAATTTGCAGTCTGGAATGAATATCAGTGTATTTTATCCCTTTTCTCAGCCATGCTCGCGCATCAGACACAATTTCAATCCCATGCACTTCGTCTAAAAAACCGAGATGCAAATTCGCCGTATCGAAATAGCAGAAGTCCTTTCCATTGCCATAGTTAAATTTGAGATCGAACTTTTCGGAGTGAGTAAACAATCCGCCTGCCCTGCCGCGCCATGGCTGCACCCAAAACCCCAATGCCGGCCGAGATGGGAATGAAGCGACAAAGAATGGAGGATGGTTAAGGGCGATATTGCGGTCTGGCCACAATGTATCGCTTGGGAACGCAGGATATTGCGGATGTGTCAAAAGCATTGCAGACATCAATAAGTTTAAGATTGTCATATTCTTTCCTCCTTCCGAATCAGGAAAATAGCCAAAATCAGTGTTATTATAACGGGCATCCATGCGGCTAAGATGCCGTCCATCATGCCCTTCCTTGCTAACTCCTCACTTCCAATCATCACGATATAGTAACCTGTAAATGTCATGAAAGAAATTCCGAAGGCTACGCCATAACCTCCGCGCCTTGTCATCACAGCCAGAGGCGCCCCGAGCATCAAAAACACTATCGAAGCCAAAGCCATAGCGAACCTTTTATTTAACTCCAACTCAAGCACATTTATCATTCTGCGTTTCCATTTGAATTGAATGGTGTCTTGGACCCTTTCGATGCTTTCCTCCATCTTTTTTATCTCGTTCCAAAGCATCGGCACGGTTTTCTCTCTGTGCTGTCGATATTTGCGTTTTCCCTCCTCGATGTTCCTTTCGATGGGTATCTTCACCACATGGGTTTTGAATTTTACCTGTCTGTAAAGCTCTGCACCTGTGCCTTCACTTTCATGTATTTCGCCATCAAACAGTTGCATGATAACAGTATCCCCCTGAGCAAGCATTCGGCCGTATTTGGCAAAGATCAGCCTCAGATTGCCGTTTGGCAGAGGCTGGTTGATTTTGACATCAAATATTTCGCCTGTCCGTTCGTTCTTTTTGCCGACATAGATCAAAAAATTTTCAATTTGTGTGAAACTTCGCGCCTCGATCTGGGCTACCGGCTTTAACTTGCCTATTTCAAACAATATATTTCGGAATCTGTGATTGGCCTCTGGCATCGGCACAGCGTTGAACCATGCGAGGAACAGGCTAACGAAAACGGCTGTCACTATTGGCGCTGTCATCATCCTTTTTAGACTGATACCCAAAGATTTTGCTGCAAGTATCTCAAAATCCTGCGACATGCGACCAAAGGCGACGAGGGAGGCCACCAACATCGACATCGGAACGGTCATGCTCAGGATGTAGGCAAGCACGTAGGTCAACATCTTTACAACAACGCCAAATGCCACGCCCTTTTTGACCACGAGATCCGCCAACCTTATGAGGTAGTCCAAAATCATGATGAAAGTCAAAACAGCCATGCTTCCCAGAAATGGAGGGATATGTTCTCGAACGATGTATCTGTCTAAGGTCTTGATGAGCATGAAGTTATCACCCCACAACCGGATTTTACGGCACTATGTCCACAAGAGTGGATTCGCGCACCATTTCAAATAGTTCGATCACATCTTTGTTCCTCATCCTAATGCAGCCGAAAGAGGTTGACAGTCCTATAAGTCCCTCTTCGGCAGTGCCATGAATGTAAATAAATCTCTCTTTTGAATCGATTCCGGGGCCTTTGTTAACGCCCTCTTCGAGTCCTTCAAGCCTCAAAATCCTCGAAGTTATGTAATCCTTCGGTAGATTGACCGGCCTGCGTTCGATCTTTGCAATTTTTCCAGTCGGTTTTCGACCTTTGAAAATCATTCCAAGCGGCTGTCCCTCGCCGATTTTTTCACAAATCATGTGCATTCCGGGCGGCGTTTTGTAACTTCCTGCCTCGCTTCCGACGCCAAACCTTGAAGTCGATACATCGTAGCTCCTTATGACCTCTCCATCCGATCTGACGAGATAAAGTTTGTTGATTCTGGCTATGATGACGATAGCCGTGTCTCCGTCCTCAAGTCCAAACTTCCGCATTCTCTTCAGAGAAACCTGAATAAGGGAATCAATTTGCCTCTGAGGCAGTGTATCGGTCTTGAATCCGGTTGGGACATGGGAGCTGTCTTTCAAAGTTTTTGTGTTTCCTCCCATTGCTATGAGTATCAAAATGATAAATTTCATGGCTCCTGCCCCTGTGTTAAAAATTTTTCTGTCGTAATGGTCGGTTGGCCACAAATGGGCATTCAAAGCTCTTGTTCTGTCCCCAAAACGGAATATTCGATTACGGGATCGTAGCCGACCTGTCCAATTCGATGTGGTCGATTTTAGTCCTAACCTTCTGATACAGCTCATTTTCACAAAAATTCAAAAATCTTTTGAGAGTTTGAAAAATTTTATTGACATTTTCAACGAATGAAAAGAAAGCGCCGCCGAAGGCGGCGCAGATTATAATCCCCGTTCCTTTTTTAGTTTAGTTCGTCTCTTTTAGATGTCGCACAAGTTTCTGGACGCCAGATTCTACCTCGTCGGAAAGCTGATTCCCGAAATGGACATCTTTGACCTGAATCCCGTAAATCACTATCTCCTCGCAGCAGGGCTTTACAAGTTCGACAAACAGGGAGATTGGAATCATGTGGGTCGAGATGGTGAAATTGTCGATCTCACTCGGATCCAAAATCCTGAATTCGCCGGGTTCTCCGTCAAAATGGGCTGCGTCAAGTATCAACAACTTTTTCGGCCGTCTTCTGCAAATGTCCTCAACATATTGCTCAGGGGAGACATCGCAAATAATCACATCGAAGGAGTCTTTGAGGAGTTCGGCTGCTCTCACTCCAGCGCCGTCGTCAGAGCGCCAGATATTCCCTATGCCACAGACCAGCACCATATCGTTACTTTTTGATGACCTTGACGAGGTGGACGCTGCAACTGATGCACGGGTCATAAGCACGAGCGATCATTTCGAGGGGTAACTCAAGGTCTTGCACACCTTGTTTCAAGAGGTTTTTCACGGCGTTGCGCATATACTTCTCAGCGTCATCGAGGTTTTGTGCGGTCGGAACCAAATAGTCGGCGTATTTCACACGCCCGTTCTCCATCTCGGTGTGGTGGATCAGAAGGCCTCTTGGAGCCTCGACCAAACCTGTTCCGGCTCCGGTGTCCCTGCCACGAGTCGATTCCTCAAGCGGCGTTGCTTTGATCTCGTCCACGAGTTTGGGGATATGTTCAAGACAGTAAAGGATTTCGATGGCTTGAGCTATGTTGTTGAAGTGCGGGTTCTTATGCCATCTCTCGTTGTAAAGCTTTTTGAAATAGTCAGCGGCGAGTCCATCGAGCCTATCCCGCATGTTCAAGATACGGGCTAATGCGCCGACACTGTAAGGCTTGCCTTTGTAACGACATCTTTTAGCGAATGAGTGGGGCACTACACGCTCATTTAAAGCCGTTTGATAATCGTCAGCGGCATAGGTCTCTCCTGTGGAGACATAGATGGTATCAGCTCGGAAATCGTAAGTCCCATCTTCCGGCCAGACGGAGATAAAAATCGTCTCCTCCTCGAGGTAATCCGGGACATCAACTTCGTTCCAGAACTGGATGCCCCGCTCGATGGTTGGAATCAGCTCCATCGCTCTAAGTTTGATCCATTCCAACTCCTCGTCTGTCGGTATCTTTCCAATTCCGCCTACCTGAAGGTTTTCGCCATGAATCCTTCTCCCGGCCACTATTTCCATCACCTTGTTGCCGAACTTCTTGAGTTCGAGTCCACCGATCACTTCGTCCGGGAACTGCCGAATCATGGCAATTGCATCGGGATACCCGAAATAATCAGGTAATGCAAGCAGATAGTAGTGGAGCGAATGGCTTTCGATCATTTCTCCGTAGTGTGCGAGCTTCCGCAAAAGGTGAATCTTTCGGCCGACTTTGACATCGAGTGCGCGCTCAATTGCACGAATTTCGGCCAGTGTGTGCGAAACGAAGCAGATTGCGCATATCCTCGAAGCTATTGCGACAGCCTCTTGCGGATCTTTGCCCACGACAAGCTGTTCAAAGAGTCTCGGTCCTTCAAATATCTCGAATTTCACCTCTTTGACCATGTCATTTTCGATATAGACCTCTATGCCACCGTGTCCCTCGACTCTTGCAAGTGGTTCTATGAAAATGTGCTTATCCATTGCCTTTCTCCTTCCTGCTTCTCAAAAATTGCTCCAATTTTTGGGCGCGCTCAGTTCCGCCGAACACGGAGAACCGTGTAACGATTTCGTCGATGTCATAACCTTTTTCCACAAGCAGGTCGGCTTCAGATGCCCAGTTCTCCTCGCGGATCGGTCCCCAACATCCGATGCAGCCTATGTTCAACGAAGGACATATCGCTCCACAACCTGCATTCGTCAACGGTCCCAAACATATCTGTCCTTTGAGCAGCAAGCATTCGTTTTCTTTCCATCTGCACTCGGCGCAAACAGGGTAATCCGGGGTTCTCGGTATCACGCCATGAGCCAGTTTTCCTGCCAACTTTAGGAACGGCTCCTTTTCGATCGGACATCCGTGCAGCACGGCGTCCACCTTGACATAGGCAGAGAGCGGCTTTGGTTCGAGCGGTTTAGACAATGTAACCGCATTTTCA
Source organism: Candidatus Hydrothermota bacterium (assembly GCA_003645975.1). Lineage (GTDB taxonomy): Bacteria > Hydrothermota > Hydrothermia > B15-G9 > B15-G9 > B15-G9. The sequence goes on from QNDP01000039.1 coordinate 6,796, forward strand.
CGGCCGTAAACTCGTTTGTAGCGTTCAATCCACTCCTCTCCGCCGCGAAACATCGCCTGAACGCCGCCGTAAATCGCACAATGTCCAATTGCGACAAGGATTTTGCTTTTCTTACGGATGGCCAACAGCTCTTCGAGGTCTTTTTCGGTTGAAACAGAGCCTTCGACGAAGGCGACATCGAGCTGCACGTTCTCATCCTTCTCCCGTGAGGCCATGACGAAGGACTTGATCTCGAAGATGTCGAAAAGTTTTAAAAGCTCATCCTCACAGTTGAGGATGTTCAATTGGTCTCCGGCGCAGCCGGTAAGACCATAAATCCCGATTTTTGGCTTGCCCATGACATCCTCCTCAGATAAGTGTCCTGATGTTTTTGACATCCCAGAGGGTGAAGACAGGGCCATCGACACAGGTGTATTTGTGTTCCACCACACACTGGCCACACTTGCCCATGCCGCATTTCATTCTCCGCTCCAGTGTCATGAAAATCTGGTCTTCAGGGATGTTCAGCTTTAGGAACTCCTCGACGACATACTTATACATGACTGGCGGCCCGCACACTATGGCAACTGTATTGCGCCCATCGACTTTCACATATTTGAAGAGCGTGGTAACGACACCGATGTCAAACGGCCATAGTCCGGTCGGGTCTGCGTCAACGGTCAGGTAGCATTCAAAATCGTCCCTCTCCTTCATCCTGAAGAACTCTTCGCGGAAGAGCATCTCATCCGGCGTCTTTGCGCCGTAAAGGTAAAATATGCGGCCGAACCTGTCCCTGTAATCGAGGGCATAAAGCAATACGGAGCGAAGCGGAGCGACACCGAGACCGCCTGCGACAAACAGGAGGTCTTTGCCATACATCCGTTCGACAGGAAATCCGTTGCCGAACGGTCCTCTGAGCCACACGAAATCGTTCTCTTTCAGTTCAAACAGCTTGCTTGTAAGCCTTCCGACCTTTCTTATGCAGAACTCAAAGAGGCCGGGACGTGTGGGCGTGGATGTTATAGAAAACGGCGCTTCTCCGACATTCGGGAGCGAGAGCATCATAAACTGTCCGGGCTTATAGCTGGTAGTCCAGCACATAACTTTTTCGGGATCGCACAATCTGACTTGAAAGAATCGCACATCACGGGTCAAATCGAATTTTCTGACAATTCGCGCCCGTTCAGGAAGATACGGGTTCGCACTTTTCGGCTCTTGGATTAGATCGCAAAATGCTTGAGCCCCAGTATTTTCAATTGTTGACTTGGTAAACATGGGAGACCTCCCTTCTTGCCCAAAAGGCATCGTTTTCTTCTTTCAAAAGTGCCTTTGCCACTGTAAGGACATTGATGTCAACAGGACAACTGACGACACATCTACCGCAGCCGACACAGGCCGGGCTGCCGTATTCGCTCATGAATCCCACCAACTTGTGGGTATACCAAAGTTTTAACCTTTCGGAGCGTGCTTTACGGAAGTTGTGGCCACCAGCCACCATCGAATACTCGCGGAAGACACAGGAATACCAATATCTCTGACGGTTCATCTCATCGGTTTTGATGTCATATTCGTCCTCTATGTCGAAGCAAGTGCATGTGGGACAGACCATTGTGCATGTGCCACAGCTCAGGCATGCCTCGCCCATCTTCTCCCACACCGGCAGATCGTAGCTAAAGCTGACAATCTCCGGCATGCCTTCGAGATCGATAGAAACTTTGAAAGCATTGTCCCTCTTTTTTCGCCAAGCGATGTAATCGTCGATGTCCTCTTGGGTGACATCGTCGAGTAAATTGTGAAGATGTTTTATCGCCTCGTCGCCTTTGGGAGAGCCGATCCAGACAAGAAACCTATCGCCGAGATCGGTCAGGAAAAGGTCGAATCCTTCGTTTACCGTCGATGTGTCGGTCAGGTGGCAGAAACAATATTCGTCCGGAATGCAGGAGAGTCCGACTATGAGCGTCGCTTCACGGTTCGCTATGTAATACGGGTCGGGATAGATCCTGGTGTAGAACTTGTGATAGATGTTGAGCGCGTGGATCTCGCAAGGGTGGAGTCCAAAAATGACGCGTTTGACCACCTCTTTGTGCTCGGTCCATCTGTTGTC
>QNDP01000318.1 GCA_003645975.1 Candidatus Hydrothermota bacterium
GATTTTACTGCCCTTGCCCGGTGGGTAGGTGTAAATTGCGTAATTTGCGCCTGCCAGCACACCTGACAATATCTCGACGACCATTGATATGCCGTAGCCTTTGTGTCCGCCTGTCAGCTCCTCTGCGCCGCCGAGCGGCAGCAGGCCGCCGTCCTTGCGCTGTTTGAAGTTTTCGAGCACATGACTGGGGTCTGTGCACGGATTGCCGAACTCGTCGGTCGCCCACTGCGGTGGGATCTCTTTGCCATGTCTCGCATAGACTTCAAGCTTGCCGCGCGGCACGACGCTCGTCGCCATGTCGAGCACGAACGGCCGCTCCTCTTTGGTCGGCACGGCCACAGCTATCGGGTTCGTTCCAAGTATCGATTGCCTACCAAATGTAGGCACGACAAGCGGATAGGTGTTGGTCATGGAGATGCCTATGAGTCCTTCTTCGAGCGCCATCATTGCGTAGTAACCCGCTATGCCGTAGTGGTTTGAGTTGAAAACGGTTACGATCCCGATTCCGGTGTCTTTGGCCTTTTCGATCGCCATTTTCATCGCACGATAGGACACGGGCTGGCCGAGTCCGTCATCGCCGTCCACACGCGCAGTTGAGCTCGTCTCCTTCACGACCCTGATGTTCGGCTTCGGATTCATCATGCCCGACTTGATGCCGTTAACATACCTCTGAAGTCTTGCGAGGCCGTGTGATGCAATACCTCTGAGATCCGCTGCTACAAGGACATCCGCCGTAATCCTTGCGTCATCTGTCGGCACGCCAAGCTTCTCGAACACTTTCGTTGCGAATTCCACCAACTTATTGTGATCGAACTTCACATATTCCGATCTTTTCATCTCATCCTCCTCGAACTTTGTTTTCCACCATAATTTTACCGTTTTGCCAACGAATTTATCAAACAATGTCGGTTATTGGGGCACAATTCTATATCGGTTCTGGTGTAAGGCTTTACAATCAACGAGAGCGGTGAGGTTAAGGGTTTTCCCGGTTTAAAGAGAGGATCTTTCGGAGATCAAAATTCGCCCCGAAGTAACTTAGGAGCTGTAAACCAACCACTTTTGTCGAGGGCACGATATTCGATGGCTTCGGCGATGTGATGTGGCTGAATTTGGTCCGAAGCTTCGAGGTCAGCAATTGTTCGTGCAACTTTGAGAATTCGGTGATAGGCACGAGCTGAGAAGCCAAACTTCTCAACTGCGGCTTTGAGCAGGGACTCCGATGCATCGTCAAGTTTGCAGAACTCTTTGAGTTCTTTCGGCCCCATGTGTGCATTGAAGTAGATGCCCTTTCGGCCTTTGAACCTTTTGAGTTGGATCTCACGGGCGGCCTCGACCCGTTGGCGGATTTTGGCTGAAGGCTCGCCGGGCGAGCGGCGGCGCAGTTCCTCATAACGCAGAGATGGCACCTCGATGTGGATGTCGATTCGGTCAAGCAGCGGTCCAGAAATCCTTGAATGATAACGCTGAATAGCCGATGGCGTGCATGTGCATTCATGATATGGGTCGGTCAAATACCCACATGGACACGGGTTCATTGCAGCGACAAGCATAAAACGAGCGGGATATGTAACCGATGTCCTTGCCCTTGAGATTGTTACAACGCCGTCCTCGAGCGGCTGCCTCAGAACCTCGAGGACATTCCGGTTAAATTCCGGGAGCTCATCGAGGAATAGAACGCCGTTGTGGGCAAGGCTGACTTCGCCCGGACGCGGCACGGCACCGCCACCGATCAGACCAGCATCTGAAATCGTGTGATGTGGCGAACGGAAAGGCCGCACCGCAATGAGCGCCGAATCCGAAGGCAAGAGTCCAGCAACCGAGTGGATTTTGGTGGTCTCCAATGCTTCATCGAAGGTCATTTTGGGCAAAATAGTCGTTATCCTTTTCGCAAGCATAGTCTTACCGGAACCGGGCGGTCCTATCATCAGGACATTGTGACCGCCAGCCGCCGCAACTTCCAATGCCCTCTTAGCATGTTCCTGCCCTTTAACTTCCGAGAAGTCAACCTGATAATTGGCAGCTCGTTCAAAAAGTTCATCCCGATTCACATGAAACGGTGGAATGTCCTCATCTCCAGCGATGAATCTCACCGCCTCGAAGATGGTTTCGACAGGAAAAACATTGATGCCCTCGACTATTGCGGCCTCCGGCGCGTTGGTCGGCGGAAGTATTATCCCATCGAATCCTTGATCGCGGGCCATCAAAGCCATTGGAAGCGCGCCTCGAACACCTCGAAGTGCTCCATCAAGCGAAAGTTCGCCGACAATCAGATTCCTTTTCAGCACATCGTTCCATGGAATTGCGCCCATAGCTGCAAGGATGCCGAGCGCTATCGGGAGATCAAAAGCAGAACCCTCCTTCCGAATATCAGCCGGCGCAAGGTTAACTGTGATCTTTTTAGAAATGGGTTTATAGCCTGCGTTCTTAAGGGCGGAAAGGACTCTTTCTTTGGACTCACGAACAGCGCTGTCTGGAAGGCCGACGATGGAGAATCCGGGAACGCCTTTGGCAATATCGATTTCAACTTCAACTAAAAAACC
>QNDP01000319.1 GCA_003645975.1 Candidatus Hydrothermota bacterium
CTTTTGGTTGTCAAAAAAGTCCTGATCAAACAAAAGTCCGAGTAGGACAAAAAGAAGAGGAAGGAACAGGAAAATGAATTTAAGGAAAAAACTGCACAAGATAGTGAAGCACTTTCTGGCGAACAATGAGCCGCGCCGAGCCGCCGCCTTGCTCGCACAAAAGCATCCGGAAGATGTGGCGGATGTCTTGGAGCGACTCGATGATGAGGAGCGAGTCCTCATTTTCAAATACTTACCCCTTGAACTGCAAGCCGATGTGCTGATCCGCCTCGACGAGGAGATAATCGACAAAATGCTCGATCACTTGTCCGACAAGGACATATCCGAACTTGTCGGCGAAATGGATGTCGATGACGCCGTTGACATCATTCAGGAACTCGAACCCGAAGAGCGCAAAAAAGTCCTGTCTATGGTGCCAGAATCGGAGCGTAAGCAGGTCGAAGAGCTCTTGAACTACCCGGAAAACACCGCAGGCGGTCTGATGACGACGACCTGCATTCGATTGAATTCACATCTCAAAGTCAAAGATGCGCTTGAACATATCCGAAGAATCGCAAACGGTGAAGTGGAAAGACTGCATCTCATCTATCTCGTTGACAAAGATGGCAAATTTGTAGGCGTAGTGCCGCTCAGCAGGCTGCTTCGAGCAAAGGAGGATCAAAAACTTGAGGAACTCGCCGAATCCGTCCCGACCGTGCCGCCGCACATGGACCAAGAGGAGGTCGCAAGACTGGTCGAAAAATACGATGTCTTTGAAATTCCGGTGGTTTCAGATGACGGCCGACTGCTCGGTGTCATCACCGCAGACGACCTGATGGATGTCATCGAGGAGGAGGCGACCGAAGACATCGCAAAATTCGGTGGATTGGGTGAGGCCGAATCGATCTACCTTCCGCCGCATAAGTCGGCGATTAGACGATTGCCATGGCTTTACATCAATCTGATCACGGCTTTAATAGCGGCAAGCGTGGTCGGTCTGTTCAAAAAAACGATAGACGCTGTGGTCTATCTTGCCGTCTTTATGCCAGTAGTTGCTGGTATGGGCGGAAACGCTGGCACTCAGGCACTTGCAATAACCGTCAGAAGCCTCGCTCTGGGTGAGGTCGATTTCTCCGATGTCAAAAAACTGCTGTTCAAGGAGATATTGACGGGCATACTGGTCGGAATAGCCGTCGGCTTCATCACAGGGGTCATCGCCTACATCTGGGTGGGCAAGCCGTTTTTCGGCGTGCTTGTAGCCATGGCCTTGCTTGGCAACATGATCGTCGCATGCATCGCTGGATTCCTTATCCCTTTGGGTTTGAAAGTATTAGGGCAAGACCCGGCACTCGCTTCGGGTGTTATCGTTACCACTTTCACCGACGTAACCGGTTTTTTACTTTTTCTCGGTCTCGCAACGGTCTTCATCGATTACTTGCAATGACCCGTAATTTGCTGAATCTTTGAAATTTGTTGCTCAATTTAAAAAATAGGAGGTTGTTATGCCGGCGATTTTCAGGTTTAGACTTGTGGCTACAACGGAATTTAAGCTCAAGGAAAGTATTGGCGCTTTTCTCTTTAGAACGATCCTCGCCATCCTTGAGCTGGATGACCCCGATTATGCCTCTGAATTGAAGAAAATCACGGAAAACGGACAGGAGCTTCCACCTATTCGGATTCTCGCCCCGCCCGGAGGATTCAGAAGACTCGAAATAAAGGACATCGAAATAGGAAAACCGTTCAACCTCAAAGTGGCAGTCCTTAACGAGGACGCCTTTGAGAAATTATTGAAAGGCGTTGGTAAGGAAGCCCGACTCCAAAAAGGCGTAACGCTAAATCATGCTTCTATCCGCATCGTCCTGTTCAACACGGATAAGTTGCTGACCTATCAAGACTTCATCTGCGAAGGCATAAAATCCGAGTCCTTCAAATTCAACATCGAGATGCCCATCGTCATGGAAAAACTGACCATCCCGACACCTCAATGGATAATGGACAGGCTGTTAGAAAGCTGGGAAAGGTATTCGGACACAAAACTGCCTGCACAGGTGATCCCCGACGACATCTTGGAGTTACAAAACTTTAACCTCCACAGCCTCACCGTTCAGATCGACCAAAAGGAATTGCAAGGCGTTAAGGGCAAAATCCAATTCAAATTGGCGGTGAAGGACGAGGCAATCCAAGAAACTATTTGGGCACTATGCAACTATGCGGAATTTACGGGTTTTGGCATGTTTTCACATCTGGGTTACGGAACGGTTACCTTCTCGCATAGGTGAAGGTGTCAGAGCGTCAAGACTCAAACTGTTTCAGGAACAAAAGGGCGGCCTTCCTTGCAGCCTTGCGCACCCTCGCAATGTAGGCCGCGCGTTCCGAGACCGAGAGTGCTCCCCTTGCGTCGAGGATGTTGAACACATGCGAAAGCTTTATCACAAAGTCGTAGCCGGGATAAAGAAGCCCCCTGTCGAGCAACCTGTGTGCCTCTGACTCGAATTTCTTAAACAACTCAAAATGGAACTCCACATCCGCCTCCTCGTAGTTATAGACCGAGAA
>QNDP01000320.1 GCA_003645975.1 Candidatus Hydrothermota bacterium
ACCTGCCTCATAAGCCCCCCAAGCTGTTGCTTCGTTTCCTGAAAGGAGTTTCTTTTCCATAAAAACCTCCTCTTGATTGGTTTTGTGGTCAGTGGAAAGTTTACAACTAAAACTTTGTCAAATGCAATTTGTAAAACTGTCGGAATGCTCAAAAACCGAGAAATGCGGTCAGGAGAATAACATGGTGGCGTTTTCCACAAACGGGTTGCACAAGGTTCCACCCATCTCCGAACCCCCTACTCGGAAAATCGTTCTAAGGGACATTTTTCGAGTAATAACGAGCAGGATTTCTGAAACGCTGACATAACGACCTCAGCATTAGCATGTTCCAGAAATGGGATATACTCAAACGCAAAAACAGGAGGTAAGAGAGATGCCAAAAATAGCCTACATGTTCCCTGGACAGGGTTCTCAAAAAGTGGGAATGGGTCATGAAATCTATGAAAGAAGCGAGGATGTGCGCAGGTTGTTCAAAGAGGCCGAAGAGATTTTAGGTTACGACATAGCGAAGATATGCTTTGAAGGGCCTGCGGATGTGCTCAACGACACGGTTTACACGCAGCCTGCACTCTATGTTGTCGAATTTGCAATGTTTAAGTATCTGCTTGACAATGGATTGCGTTATCCGGATTTCATGTTTGGGCACAGTTTAGGTGAAATTCCTGCGCTCGCCTGCGCAGGCGCACTATCGTTCGAGGATGGGCTGCGGCTTGTCAAAAGGCGCGGCGAACTGATGGCTGAGGCAGGGAGAAAACATCCCGGTAAACTCGCCGCAATCATAGGGTTGACTAAGGATGCTTTGGAGGACATTGTGAGGCAGGTTGACGGGGTGGTCGTTCTCGCAAACCTCAATTCACCTCAACAGATTGTGGTCTCCGGTGAGTCCGATGCTGTGGACGCTGTGGCTAAGAAGGCGAAAGAGGCCGGCGCAAAACGGGCTGTCGTCCTCAAAGTGTCGGTCGCCGCCCATTCGCCCCTGATGAAAGAGGCCGCAGAACAATTTGAGGATGAGTTGAACCGTATCGAAATAAAGAAGCCCAAAGTGCCAGTCATCCAAAATGTAACGGCACAGCCGACTTACGAGCCGGAGACGATCAGGAGAAACCTTGCCTTACAACTGATAAGCCCTGTGAGATGGGTCGATACCTTGACGCTTGCTTGGAAACTTGGTGTCCGCACTTTCGTTGAAATAGGCCCGGGCAAGGTCTTAAGTGGCTTAGCAAAAAGGACATTGCCCTCAGAGGTCGAAATTATTTCCATCCAAACTGGGACGGAGACCTTGCCAGAGGTTTTAACTGTGGCTTAATCTTAATGCTCTACTTCCAAAGTGTTGTCGGCTAAATCGCTGAGCTAAAGGGGGTTTTGAGCCATGAACGGAAAAACGATGTTGAAATTCGGTTTGACTGCAGGCGTAACTTTCATAATGAGCGTAAGTTGTGGACAATTGAAACGTTTGAACAAAGTTCCACCATACGCTATCTCGCTTGTTCCAAGCGTTACTGAGATAATCTATGCGATGGGGGCAGAACGACATCTTTTGGCCGTCGTCGAACAGTGCGATTATCCCCCTGAAGCTAAATCACTTCCAAAAGTTGGGTCGATGGTGAACCCTTCAAAAGAACTGATCCTCAGCCTAAAGCCCGATGTCGTGTTCGTCGCCTCCCCGACTCAGGAATTGATCAAAAAGGAACTTGAGGATCTTGGGATCAAATGCGTTGACATCTCGCCCAAATCCATAATCGACATAATCGAGTCGATCCATGTGATAGGCAAAGCGTTGCATGAGGAGGAGAAGGCAAGGCGGCTCGCCGATTCGCTGAAAATGGAGCTGTTCACTTTGTCAGCCAAGCGGACAAGTCTAACTGGCCGAATGTTAAGGGTTTATATTGAAATACAGCCCAACCCCATCGTTACAGTCGGCCGCAACTCTTTCATTGACAACTATATCCTGCTCGCCGGCGGCAAAAATGTCTTCAGTTACATAGATCTGGCCTATCCCACAGTCAGTCCAGAAGAGGTCGTCCACCAAGCGCCCGATGTGATAATCCTTGCCTACAAACCGGCGGACATAGCTTCCGTGCGCAACAGGTTGGGCTGGAAGGATATTCCGGCCGTCAAACATAACTGCATCTTTGGACCAGATGACATCGACATCGATGTCCTCGTTCGACCGGGTCCCCGTTTCGTCCAAGCGATCACAGAACTGAGAAAATTACTGTTAGAGGCCGAGAAAAGGCTCAAATCGTCAACCGATTCAGCCCAGACCGTTCGGAAATAGGTCGTTCAATCGAATGTGTAGGAGACACCGAGCACATGCGTCTCCTGCAAATACTTGTGGAATTTCACGCTGTAAAGCAGTTCGATGTCCTCGACTTTAAAATGAAAGCTTATCCCGTAAAGTCTTGGATCCGATGAAGCTCCGAGCAAGAGATCGAGGTGCTTGGAGAATCCGATTCGGACTGCCTCTCTTGCATGGACTTGACGGTCGGCCTGCATCACAAACTCAAGGGCGCCGGAGATCCC
>QNDP01000321.1 GCA_003645975.1 Candidatus Hydrothermota bacterium
CAGGATCGAGAACCAGTTGGCTTCGAGGTTCAACTGCGCCCAGACCTTGGGGCCGTAGATTCGGTTGTAAGTCCACTCGCCGAGCGCGGTCTCGATGGAGCCGACGTCCTTTCGCACCTGCACGAACTCGGCCAGGGGCAGGAACGGAGCAGAGACGGCGCCGGAGTAGAAGGTCATCAGATCCTGGAAGGTCAGTCTCCTAACGGCCATTACCACTTCACCCCCTTCTGGAGCATATACTGCCTGACCTCAGCCCAGTCGACCTCGCCCTTGAGTATGCGCTCGATCAGCTTGGTCTCGTCGTCGGTCGGGTTGGAAGGCTGGATGTCGGCGACGGCCTGCTTGTCGGTCTTGGAGACGGAGATGACCTTGCCCTTGGGCTCGAACTCGGAGATCTCGGCCTCGGCGGCAGACTCCTTGACCGGCTTGGCGGCGGACAGGACCGGCACGACCTCGTTCTGGAGCAGGTCCTTGATCTCGGCGATCGTCTGCTTGACATCGGCCATTTCGTCCTTGAGATCCTTGACCTCGTCTCGGATCCGCTCGACCTCGTCGTGAGTGCCGGCGGGCTTGGTCTCGGCGGCGGGCGGGGCAGGAGGCATCGGCATTTCGGGAGCGGGCATTTCGGCCTCGGGCTCGGGCTCGTCCTGCTTGGCGACGGCCTTGGACATGGACTTGCTGACCTGCTCGGTGTAGATCTTGTTGGCTCGGGCTAGGATCTTCTCGAGGTCGATGGGCTTGGTCGGATCGGGCTCGGTCTTCTTGATCAGCATCTTGGCTATTCGGGCCTTGGCTATGGAGGCTCGGAATCGGCTTATGTAGTGGTCGAGTCGCTTGATCGCTTCCTCGGCAGTCAGCTCAGGCATTTGTAGATCACCGGAGTTTGCATGTGTCGGTGGCGTATAAAAGGATTTGCGATTTGCGAAGTTTGTATTGGAAATACGGTCGGCTCGGCCGGATCGGAGTCTGTGGGTCAGGAGTTCGGCGGTCGGCATGTCAGGATGCGTATTTGCGTTTGGCGGACGGAGACATCCAATAGTACCAGATCCAGGCACAGAGAGCGGCCGGGTCTTTGATGTTCTTGTTTTTGCGTTTGACGGACTCGACGCATCGATCGAACCAGGACTTGGGAGGTCGGCGTCTGGCCTTGTTTATTCGCTTGAAGTACTCGATCTGGCGCAGTCGCTTTAGTGCTTCTTGTTTGGTGTCGTACGGCCCGCCGAGCTTCTTTCTTTTACCGGTCTTCGGGTCTTTCTTCTCAGAGTAAACGCACCATTTAGACGGCGCGTCGTAGCATCGGCGGACGATTTTCTCGATCGGCGTCCAGGACTTGAGTAGGTAGTGGGAGGTCGGAGGCTCGGCCTCGGAGAATCGCATTATGACTTCTTCGGCGAGGTCTTCGGGTGTGGGCTCGTATTCGAGGAGGTCGGCGATGTCGGTGTATGGCTGAGTAGCGGCGATTAGATCCTCGATCATGACGTTGGCGAGGTCGGGATCGATTTGGCGGGTGCGGAGGTTGGATTGGAGCGTGGAGATGAGGTCGTTGACTTCGGCGTCGTATGTTCGGAAGGCGGAGAAGGCTTGGCGTCGGAGTTCGGGATCGAGGTTCGGCTCCCAGAGCAGGTCGTAGATTCGTCTTTTGACGGCTCGGAGGAAGCGATCGACTTTCTTGACGTAGGCGAGTGCGTCGGCGTGCGTTTTGAAATTCGGGCGTTCGGTCAGGATCGGCGGCTCGGGTATGGAATTGGATTTTGATATCGTGTTTTCGGTTTCAGATGTGAATTTTGGCTTGGATTGTGTTTTTTGAAGTAGCTCTGGATGCGGGATTTTGATGTTTGAGAATGTTGCGTTGTATGCATCGACTAGTTTTTGCAAAGATTGTGTGTAGTTTGTTGTTTCTAAGAGCTTGTAATATGGCTGTAGTGCGTTCCAGTAATCTTCGAGCCATGGCTCTATGATATGTGCCTTGTCTTTGTCGTGTTTGATTTGCTCAAGGATTTGTTTGATTCGTGAACGGAGTTTCAAGACGAAGGCTTTGTAGGTTGTGTGTTTGCTACCCGCGTCTGCTATTTTGTATAGAAGATCGTCGTTTGCTTCGTTGTAAAGGCGGCGCCAGATGTAGAAGTTGAGTCTTTCACCTGCACGAAAGACCATGTCGAGGTCGGTAAAGATTTGGTAAGCAGTATCGAAGTCAGTAATTGTGGGAAGGCCAGATTTGTATGGAAGTTCGTTAGGAATTGTTTTGATGTCAGTTGTATCAAGACAGCGAATGTCGTCGAGTCGATCTTTGATTTTTTGCATTTCTTGTTTTAGGTCGGAGATGCTGAGGCTTTGGAGTTGAATGTCTGTGTCTTTGTTGGTGAGATAGTGATATTTTTCGTAGAGGATTCGCGCTATGTCTGGAGGAATGAAGATATGATTGCAGTCTAGTGAATCGATTTTGGATTTGAGCGTTTGCAAGACGTTTTTGTATTGTTCTAGGACGGCGCTAGGTTCGGTTTCTGGTCTGAGGTAG
>QNDP01000322.1 GCA_003645975.1 Candidatus Hydrothermota bacterium
GATTGGACATCCCCAACAAATGTCGTAGTGTCAATAAGTTCGACATCAACATCTTCGCTTCTTAATGTGAGCCACAGGCTATCGACATCGCCACCGATGTTTTGAAATTCGACCCAAAGCCTAACGGTCTCAGCGGGTTCTATGATCCCGTTTCCGTTGCCTCCGATCGAGTCCTCGACCGTGTAGCCGAGAAGCGACATGCTCGGCGTGAGCCAATAGATTGGAGGGTCTGTGGTGAACAAAATCGCACGGTTCGATTGGATCGGCGCCGCAGCAATGTCATAGTCGCTGTTAAAGACATATTGAATTCCTCGTGTCTGACTGTGGTCTTCTATGCCGATGGTGCAGTTCGAGGCATCGGCCACCGACTGATAGAGGAAAAGGATCTGGCCGTCGCCGGTTGATGTGGGATAATATTGTGGGTCAAGGAATTGAACTTGGAATGTCTCACGAACATTTCGCCGTCCGTAATGGGCGACTCCTTTGAATTCGATTATCACACGGTGGTTTTCAGCATCGTAATAGCCATAAATGTCGCCTCTTAAACTTGGATCAAGGTCGTCCCAGAACGGCGCGACGAGCCTCATCGGGCCGCCAGTCGATGGGATAGGCCCGTTGTCGCCAAAACGGTAGGTCGAGTGGTAAAGCTCCATGAACCCGTTGGAACACAAGCCGATAGAATCGTAAACGAGTCCGTAAAATTTGAACTCGAATGGGAGTTCGAGCGTGACCGTGTCGGCATCCTCGTCCGTTATCGCACTGATCAGTTCTCCGGGTCCGGGCGGCGCTATCTCGAACCAGTCGAACGATGGGGCGCGTCCTGATGCCAGATCGGTATCGTCATAAGCCCAATACCCATAGCTGCGGTCAAATTGGGGGTCTGTGGTCGCCCCAATTGGAACTCTGATTTCCAATGTATCGTTGTATGTGTAACTTCCGCCGTCACCCTCAAGATAAATTTGGAATGTGGCGGTGTCTCCTGCGATGGCACGTGGCGAAATGCGGAACGCAACTGGGCTTAGCTCGTTTGTGAGCGTGTCGTTCGGCTTCAGTGTGTCGAAAACAATGACATTCGGTTCCACCAACATCAAAATGGATTCCGACTCGACCGACACGGTCAGGTTTCTCAAACCTGTCGGTGATGCGTTCACCAGCTCAAACAGGATTTCGCCCGATTCGTTCGGGCTGGCCTTACCGTCGCCGTTGCTCCCCGCACCGTTGTCGATGATCGTCAAATTGAGCTTCTCCAGAGTGGGTGTGTAAACTGTCAACTGAAGCGGATATTGCCAACTGTTTCCACTTGTGTCCCAAATGGTTAACTCGAAATCAAATTGGCGAGATTTGTGGACATCAGGCGAAATCGTGACCCCAAAAGCGTTGTAGAGGGTAACGGTTTGGTGTGCATTTAAAATTTCCAATGTATCAAGACTATCGACGATTTCGACAAATGGGTCATCGGACGAGATTGCGAAGACTATGTTGGCTCCAGCCTCATTTCCGAGATTTTCCACTGTCAAATTCAAATTTGCTGTTTCGCCGGGGTTTAACAATTCATCGAAGTTCCCAATAACTTCCACAGCCTCAAGCGAAAGCGGATAGGGGTAAACTCCGGAAGGAAGGACTTCTATGTTGCCCTCAAACGGGATCAGATTTTGGCCTGTAACCGTTATGGACAGAGTGTCGGGATGTGTTGTGTTGAAAGTAAGCCAAAGGGTTCCTGCGGTATCGGTCTGGCCGTAAGTGTAAACTTCTAAGTCATCGGACATTATACACACGGTCGCATTTTCAACTGGCGTCTTCGTATCCTGGATGAAGACCCTGATTCTGAGGGTTTCGGGGCCGATCGAGACCATCGGCGGATATTCGACATAGATGCGATTCGGATGCGAAGTCCATATCCGCATGGCCGGGTCGCCCATAGCGATGGTTCCATAGTAGTCCTGCATATCGTGAAGTTCCTCGTAAAGATATCTTCTTGCGGACTCGACAGCGTCTCCGAACCTTTCGCCGTTGGCATAGACCGCCTTGATGAAACCGCGCGCTATTTTACTTCGGTAGATGGCGGCGTTCACGCGAACCGTTGTCATTCCAAGAAATGCAACTGCTCCAACAGGTTGAATTGTATCACCTGCAAAGAGCCAATCTCGGTCTGCGCAATCCTGACCCCCGCTTATCGTTCTGCAGGTTGTGGAGATTATCACAGGAAATTTGTAGTAGTTGGTCAACTCATCGGGGTTTATGTTGAACGGGTAGTGCCAATGACAGACGCCCTGTCCGCGATACATGAAAACGCTTCGTCCCTCGCTCATTGCGTTCCTAAACTCGCTTCTACTTGTCCCCCGAAAATCGGACATCGAATCGATATGGACAAATCCGTTTTGAAGCCAATGTTCATGCGCAAATCTGGGATCGTTCCAGTAAAGTGTGTCATCCGAGTCTCCGTCCTCAGCGACGCCGGTAACGCCTTTGAGCACCCAGAGCGAGTCCTCGTCGAGGTGAGGCCACCGTTCA
>QNDP01000323.1 GCA_003645975.1 Candidatus Hydrothermota bacterium
ACTAAAAGGAAAATGGAAGTGATGAAGGGGAGCTGTTTCAGGAACTGCCGTATGCCTTTTTGCAGTCCCTTTTTCCCTTTAACGCTATCTTTTTTGAATGCGTAAAGATAGCTAACGATGACTACGATAGCGTAAAGGACAGCTCCCCCAATGTTCATATTACTTTAGCTTTTCTTCGAGTTTTTTGAGAAGAGATTTCAGGTCTGCAATCTCCTCTCTTAGGAAGGCTACTTCTTTTTTCAGCCGTGTCACTTCGTCACTTTCAGCTTGTCCTTCAGAGTGGGTCTCTTCAATGGTTGGGGAAACATAGTTGATTTTCTGTTGCAGGTATTCTTCGAGAACATCTTTTATTCTCCCGTAAGCCCCAACGATTGTTCTTATTCCATAACTGGCAAAATACTGTTGGGCTTTAGGCCCCATTCCTCCTGTTATTATGACGTTTACGCCTTTAGATTTCATGAAGGCCGGGAGTTCCCCGGGAGCGTGTTTACCCATAAGAGGATTGGGGATAGACTCCACGTTCTTAACATTTCCAGATTCATCGACATCCACGATCACGAAGTAAGGACAGTGTCCAAAATGGTAGCTTAATACACTGTCCAGGCCTCTATTTTGATCAGCAGTGAAGCATATTCTCATGTTCACACCTCCTTTTAGGCTTCGGTTCTTTATCAAAATGCTAATCTAACCAATTACATAACTGAAATAAAAGAAAGGAATTAAAGCTGGAGCAAAGGGAACCTTGTAGGCAAAAGGCATTTTTACTCCGCTTGTGATTATGATCTTTTTCGATGGACGCCAGATTAACTTGGTTACCATTAGATGGAAATATGTATCGCTATCTTCGATCTCTTTTCCATTTTTATCTTTATTTGAACCTGCGATCCAGCCCTGCAATCCTCCAACAACAGCAAGTTTATGACTGACTTTATATCCTACAAAGAAACGATACCCGAACCTGTTCCCCTCTTTCCAGCCCGATTTGCTAAATCCGCTTATATCTTTGACCTTCCCTGTATATTGATACCATATTTTGGGAGACAGAAAGAGCTTTTTCGTAAGACGAGGCATGGAAAGAAGTAGGATTCTGAAGTCATTGGACCCGTCCCCGATACCATTTTTTATCTTTTCGTCCGGGCTGATAGAAGGTTTATAGGCCAAAGCGACTGTTAAGCCATCTTTCCAGTTAAAGCCAAATGGCCCATGAGCGTTTGAATATACGAGCGCTTTGGTTATAAACCAAACATCGTTAAATCCGCTTTCGTTGATTTCCTTCCACACCGTTTCATTTGCATTTTTTGACCAGACTTGCCTCCTCACATCTTTTGTGACATATGGTAAGAGAGCACCGACACTCAATCTATCGGTTATTCCATATTCAAATGCTATAGCAACCTGGGAAGTCCTCATATGCCAGCCGACCGGTAATTCTACCATTTTATCGTAATCCTTTGAGTAGGGAGATTCGTCGTGAAGCGCCTTCCATACCTCGTCAGAATAGCATTTTTGGGCATGAATATACATCGTAACGATTCTAATCCGAAGTCTGCTTTTACCTATGGGATGAGGGCTGATAACGGTCGATTCTGCAAAGCCCCCTGTGCTATTCAATAAAGTTAACGCTATTCCCAAAATTAAGGTTGTATAGTTTTTCATCTTGTCCTCCTTTTTGTTCTCTATGGTTTTAGTTCTCTTTGTCAAAATTGCTAATCAATTTACAAATCTTAGGCTACATTCTTGCCTTGACCGATCATACCTCGGCTTTTTGTATAACTAAACAGCTTCTTTATCGTGTTGGAGATCTTCAAATATCCAACTAAAAAGGGAATTTGAACGATAGGCGTGATTGCAGGTGCTATTGCCATCAGTCCCATGCCTGCAGTTAAAGCTATAGCCATTGCCGTTCCTTCATTTTTACCCACGGATGTGAAAATTATTGCCATGTGGTCTTCATACGGGATCTTTAACCATTTATTGAAATATGTAAGAAATGTCAGAGATAGGATGTAATACAGAATAATGGGAATCAATGTAATACCAACTATGGAGAGCTTGGAATATACAAGTTTTGACTTCTCCATAAAGATTAGGAAGATTATTACGAACATCCCTAACAACGAGACCAGTGGGAAAAGTGGTTTCAATTCGAGGTAGCCCTTGGTGCCGAGTCTGTGGACTAAATAGTGATGTGTCAGAATGCCCAAAATTAGAGGAATTACTACGACGATTATGATTGTTTTTACGAGAAGCCATGCAGAGAGTGATACATGGAGAGAGGAAGCAAAAAGTTTTAACCAGAGAGGAATTGTAACAATGGCGAGGGCAAATGAAATTGCTACAACAATTGTGGCTAATTCAATATTTCCGTCGGATAATCCAGTATAAGCAATGGCCATTGAGGAACAAGGAACAACCGTTGCAAGCAGAATACCAATAGCCAGAGTCGAAGGAATAGGCAGAAACAGGCGAAGAATCAGTATTAAAATCCATGCAAGTAAGGGAG
>QNDP01000040.1 GCA_003645975.1 Candidatus Hydrothermota bacterium
GATCGGTGGTAAGTTCTATGTCGAGCCTGACCCTGTGAAAGCGGCCGAGACCATCTACAATGTCGTGCTCGAAAAACGCAAGAAACTCGGCTTGCCATGAAGATACTGGTCGCTGGAAAGGGGGGCGTAGGGAAGACCACAACTTCGGCGCTTCTGGCTTACGAACTTTCCAAAAAGGGTTACAAAGTTCTGGCACTTGACACCGATTCAGTCCCAAACCTTGCCCAAAGTCTGGGTCTATCTTTTGAAGAGGCCTCTCGTATAGTGCCGCTATCGCGCAACGATGAGCTGGCGGCTGAGCGCACAGGCGCAAAACCCGGCGAGGGGTGGGGGGTGTTTTTCTCCCTCACCCCTAAAGTTGATGACCTCGTCGAAAAATACGGCATAAGACTTAACTCCAACCTGACTCTTGTCGTTGTCGGAAGCATCGAACAAAGCAAAGAAGGTTGCCTCTGTCCTGCAATAGCTTTGGCTAAAGCCTTCCTCCGACATGTCCTTTTAGAAGAGAACGAGATTGTGCTCGTCGATAGCGAAGCCGGGGCGGAGGTTTTTGGACGAGGACTCGCTGAAAAATTCGACATTATGCTTTGCGTCGCTGAACCTACGCTCAAATCGTTGCAGATAGCCAAAAAACTGCTTGAAATGGGCAAAGAACTCGAAATTGACAATCTTGGCCTCATTGTCAACAAAGTTCGAAACAAAGAAGCCGTTCCCCGACTTTATTCGCAGGTTTTCTCCAATGCCGAAATACCCTTCTACATGTTGAGTTTTGACGAAAGCATAATCGAAGCGGAGAACCTCGATAAAGGCGTTGAGGCCGTTCCCGAAGCTTCCCCCATCAAAAGGGACATCAAGAAGTTAGTTGAAAATTTGTTTAGCTAAGGGGGA
Source organism: Candidatus Hydrothermota bacterium (assembly GCA_003645975.1). Classification (GTDB taxonomy): domain Bacteria; phylum Hydrothermota; class Hydrothermia; order B15-G9; family B15-G9; genus B15-G9. The sequence goes on from QNDP01000040.1 coordinate 889, forward strand.
TAAAAATGTGTGAATCCACTGCCTTGCTCCTCAAAGAAGACAAAGAGGAGATTCTTATGGAAAATGTGGCCTCTCTGGAGGTCAAAGAGGGCAAGCTCATCTTAAGGGACATCTTGGGCAAAGAGACAGTCCTTGAAGGCGCTACGCTTGAGAGGATAGATTTCCTCAAGCATAAAATTTTCATCAAAAAATCATGAACCAAGCCATCCTCTGGCCAGTTTATTTGTCGGTCATTGGAGCGGTTCTGGGGTGGCTCATCCCTCGCAAAAAGCCAGCCGCATTCATTGCTAACCTGTTGACCGCCTTTGCATCGCTCGCCATTTGCATTGTCGCATATCGCGGATTTTTTTCGGAACTGCATTTTGGTCTCAGGCTTTTCAATGCGGGTGCGCCTCTGAATCTGTTGAATTCCGTTATTTTTCATGTTGACAAACTTTCGGCGGTATTCCTTGCCATCATCGGCGTGCTTGGATTCTGTGCTTCAATTTATGGGCTAAGCTACTTAGGACACTATGACGAGGAGAAACTTGCCCTTTACGCCTTCCATTACCCCCTGTTCATTCTGTCGATGTATCTCGTCGTTGTGAGCTGGAATCTCATCTGGTTCATTGTGTTTTGGGAGTTGATGACCCTATTTTCGCAATTTCTTGTGGTGTGCGAGCGGAGTGAGCGTGCAATCAAGGCTGGCTACAAGTATTTTTGCATGACCAAGGCCGGAGCGGACTTCCTGCTCCTTGCGGTGGTTTTCGTAACACTGAAAGCCGTAGGACTGCACGCAGATTACGGTTCGCTCTCGAAGTTGCTTCCGGTGTATTTTGCCGAGCATGAAGGCGCATTTGCAGCAATAACGATTGCACTTCTCATCGGTGCGTGTGTAAAAGCGGCGGTTGTGCCGCTGCATTCGTGGCTGCCGGATGCACATCCCGAAGCGCCAAGCAATGTTTCTGCGCTTTTAAGCGGTGTGATGATAAAGATGCCCATCTACCTCATGTTTCGCTTTTTCCTGACATTTGCGCCTGTGAGTGCGACTGTTGGGCTCATCATCATGGTGCTTGCCGCCCTCACACTCCTTTTCGGCGTTATGTATGCACTGATTCAGACCGATTCCAAGCGCCTTCTGGCATTCAGCAGCGTTGAGCAGATCGGTTACATCACGCTCGGATTGGGTGCAGGGATGTGGTTGATAGCAATGGGACACGAATCGCTTGGTGCAATAGCGCTTGTTGCGGCTTTGTTCCACACAGCCAACCATGCGCTTTACAAAGGCTTGCTCTTCTTGGTTGCGGGATCAGTGCTGTTCCGAACCGGCACAAGGCTGCTCGATCGGCTGGGCAGGTTGTTCAGTAAGATGCCACTAACCGCGGTGGCTGCACTTGTCGGCACACTCTCGATTGCGGGCATTCCGCCGCTCAACGGGTTTGTGAGCAAATGGATGCTTTATTCGACCACGCTGATGCAACCGCAGACTTCGTTATTTGGCGCAATTGCATTGGTTGTAAGCGCACTGACTGCGGCTGTTTTCGTCAAATTCTTCACAACGATATTCACACAACCACCGGAGAAGGAGCTGGATGTCAAGGAAGTGCCGTTTACCATGTGGGCGCCGCAGATGCTTTTGGCACTCCTGTGCATCACCTTCGGCATATTTCCGTTTTTGTCGTTGAGACCGTTGATTTCGACGGTCAATTCGCTGGGCATCGCACTATCGCGATCTGACCTCAGCGTTTATCCGTGTGTGGTCATTCCCGGAACCGCCAATCTTGCCCCAATTGTAGTTATCGCATTGATCTTCATTATCACTTTGGTGCTTGCGATCGCTATTGGTAAAGTTCAGGCCAAGCCGGTATGGACCTGCGGCAATCGGGACATGTTGAACCTGCGGCTGGCTGCAAGCGCATATTACCAGCGGTTCAGGAAAGAATTTGGGTTCATCTATGAATTTGGGACGGCTGTCCAGAATCTGATTGAAGGGCTATGGCAACAAGTTAGGCTGATTTGCGAAAGTTACGAGCGGTTGTCGTATCGACTTAATGCAATGCTTACCGGTGCGGTTATCATCCTTTTGTTGATGGTCATCCTGCTCGGAGGTAAAGCCTTATGACTTGGGTAGCTTTGGCAGTAAACATCCTTTTCGTTTTGTTTTATGCGCCTTTGATGGACGGCATAGAGCGTCAGGTGCGTGCACGGTTGCAGTGTCGCAAAGGGCCGCCGATTACCCAGACATGGTGGGACATCTTGAAACTGTTGCGTCGTCCGCCGGTGGCGCCGGAAAAGGCTGTTCGACCGATTTTCAACCTTGCACCGCTTGTTGCCTTTGCCGCACTACTGACGGCTTTTATCCTTGTCCCTACGCTTCTGCCGCACTCGATAACCTTCTGGGGTGATTTGATTTTGGTGATTTACCTCATGAACTCTGCCACTCTGGCACTTGTGTTCGGAGGGTTCGCCTCGCAAAACCCCTATGCACACATCGGGGCGGATAGGGAGGTCAATATTTTCTTGGTCGAGGAGCTTGCACTCGCTTTCGTGATAGTTACCCTTGCAATTGTCAACGGCAGTTTGACCATCGAGAAACTGTTCCCTGTCCAGTTAAAGCTTTCGGTGGCCATTGCGCTGATCGCTTTCGTTGTGCTCGTCTATATAGCAAGTGCGAGGATACCGTTCGATATCCCCGAAGCCGAGCCTGAAATCGTTGAAGGCGCACTCATCGAATACAGCGGTTCACAGCTTGCTTTTGCAAAATACGCAATCTACCTCAAAAGGCTGCTTCTGTTTTCATTGCTCTTGAACTTCGTGTTACCCAGAAACGGAGTTGTAAGACCATTGCTTTTTGTTATCGCTCTGCCAATCCTTTCGATCATTTACGCTTCGATCGAGGCTTATTGCGGAAGATACAGAGTGACCGAAGCTATCCGCTTGCTCAAACGCATATCCATTGTGACCATGATTTCATGGGTGATAGCAATAGCAGGATGGTGACCCATGGTGGATAAAATCTTAGCCGAATATGGAGCGGTTGTGCTTGACCGCAATGCCAAACGGTTGGTTGTTCAGGTGGATGACAAACAGTTGCGTCCACTCGCTGAAAAACTTTTCGAGTCGGGATTTTACTATGCCAACGGTGTGGGCGTTGATGAGCGTGGATTAGGCCACGATTTCGCAATGTATCATGTCTTTGCGTCCGAGAAGGATAAGCTTTACCTCGTGGTCAAGGTTTCAACCTCCAATTTGAAACTGCCATCGATAACACCGGTCATTCCCGGCTCCAATTGGGCCGAACGCGAAGCGATGGATATGCTTGGCCTCGAATTCGAAGGCCATCCTGAGCCTGAGCGGCTGATACTTCCCGATGACTGGCCAAAAGGGGTTTACCCATTGCGCAAAGAGTTCGATTACAACGAACGACCGGAATTCGTCGAACGAAAGCCTGAATCAACCCCTCAAAGGACTGATGTCGTGCAACTGCCGCTGGGACCATACCATCCAGCGCTGCACGAGCCTGAATATTTCGAGATCCATGTCGATGGCGAGGTTATAACCGATGCGAAATATCGTGGATTCCATATCCACAGGGGGATGGAGAAGCTTGCCGAAGGTCGGTTGACGCTGAATCAAGTGCCTTTCCTTGCAGAGCGAATTTGCGGAATTTGCGGGTTCACGCACTCGATCGCCTACTGCCAGGCTGTGGCGGACGCCGCCGGGCTGGATTGGCCTGAGCGTGCGAAATACATCGGCGTTATCTTGCTGGAAATCGAGCGGTTACATTCGCATCTGCTGTGGGTTGGCGTCGTATTCCATCTGCTCGGCTTCGATAGCGGGTTCATGCACATGTGGCGCATCAGGGAAAAAGTGATGGACATCGCAGAGGCGTTGACAGGCAACCGCAAGACCTACGGACTGGTTCTCATCGGCGGGATGCGGCGTGATATTGATGAGTCTCGGAAGAACTGGGTCCTCAAAACATTGACTGAATTGCGCGAGGAGACGGAGCGTGTGAGCAAGGATATCTTCGGCATGAAGGAACTTATCAACCGAATAAAAGGCATCGGCGTGTTGCCAAAGGAAGATGCGCGTGCACTTGGCGTTCTCGGCCCTGTCGCAAGGGCATCCGGGATCGACACAGATGTCAGGAGGGATCACCCCTATCTTGCCTACGACAAGCTCGATTTCAAAGTCCCGGTCTATCCCGAAGGCGATGTGCTGGCGAGGCTTCTGGTCAGATATGATGAGATTATCGAAAGCTTCCGATTGCTGGAGCAGGCGCTATCCGAGATGCCCCAAGGCGATGTCATGATTGAGGATTACACGATACCGAGCGGCAGGGTCGGACTTGGTGCGACCGAAGCACCGCGAGGCGAAGATGTCCACTTTGTTATCACCGGAGTAGAAAGCAAAGTTTACCGTTGGCATCCAAGAGCACCGACCTACAACAACCTGCCGTCTGTGCCTATCATGCTGCGGGGGAACAATATAGCTGATGCGCCCATAATCATCGCTTCTATCGATCCGTGTTTTTCCTGCACAGACCATGTTGCCATCGTCAGGAAGGGCAAAGTCATCTGGAAAGGCCCTCTCGGTGAGGGCGTCAAACAAGTTGGAAGGTGAGACAAAATGGGCAGATTTGGCTTGATTTTCAAGTCGATTGCAAAGGGACGCGTAACCGAGAAATACCCGTTTGCGCCGATCGAGCTGCCGGAAGGATTCAGAGGTAAACCTGAAATAGATCCTGAGAAGTGTATAGGTTGTGGCGCATGTGCGACGGTCTGCCCTCCAAGCGCTATCCAGATCCATGTCGATGAGGAACAAGGTTATAAAACGATAGACCTTTTCCTTGGCCGATGTATCTTCTGCGCCAGATGCGAGGAAGTCTGTCCTGCCGAAGCGATAAGGTTGACCAAGGAATTCGAGCTTGCTGCCGCATCCGAAGAGGATTTGCATCAAGTTGTCAAATTGAAGATGGCGAAATGTGCGGGTTGTGGTCGGCCGTTTGACACAGTGCGACATCTGCAGTTCATAGCTGAGAAATTGCCGGAAGAGCAAAAGCCGATGCTTGCACTTTGTCCGGATTGTAGAGCCAAACTCGCTTCAAAAATCCTGACTGTAGCCGCAAGGAGGCATCGATGATGTTCAAAAAAAGTTTGTGGGTCTTTCATCTCAACAGCGGTTCGTGCAATGGCTGCGATATCGAGGTTTTGAACATTTTTACGCCCAAACAGGATGTCGAGCGGCTGGGGATAAAACTCGTTGGTTCGCCCAGACATGCCGATGCAATTGCGTTTACCGGACCGATCACGAGGGAGTGCCTGCCCAAAGCCATTGAAGCGTTCATGGCAGTTCCTGAGCCCAAAATCGTGCTTGCAATCGGCTCATGTGCCTGTGGCGGAGGGATATGGTTCGACAGCTACGCGGTCATCGGCGGTATTAAGGAGTTTTACAAAATTTTGAAGGAAAAACATGGAATCGAGCCGCCGACAACGATTTACATCCCCGGCTGTCCACCAAAACCGGAAGCCATCATCTACGGCGTGGCACTCGCAAGGAAAGCGGTTGAGCAAAAACAGAAAAGCGAAATTTTTGTCGAAGAGTCCGACATCGACGATGCCGCAACCTTATTCAAGGAAGCCACATCGACAAGGCATTTCATTCCAAAAATTGAAGTTATAAAGCGAGGAGAATAAGCCATGGAACATGCATTTTTTATCGTGATGGGCATAGCCATCCCGCTTTATCTCTCAGCAATTGTAATTTACGCAATCAGGGCGATAAGAGGGCCGACGGTGCCGGACATAATCCTCGCTGTTGACTGCATATCGTTCGACATAGCCGCATTCATGGCTGTGCTTGCCATTTATTTCAAAAGCGTATTCCTGATCGGTGCTCCGATAATCCTTGCACTCTGGGCTTACCTTCTGGACATGTATGTTGCTAAGCTTTTGGTTTCCAAGGAGGAAGAGCGATGAGCACGGTTCTCTTTGCGCTCGGTTCGGCGATGATCCTTATCGGCGGTCTCTGCGACCTTTTTGGCGCAATTGGTCTTCTGCGATTTCCCAACTTCTTTCTTCGTTTGCACGCAGCGACCGTTGGAACGATAGGCGGTGCAGTTGTGCCGCTCTTTGGCGTTTCGCTTGTTGCACTTGGCAGTGATTTCCTTGGCTCTATGCGTTATCCAATAGCCGGCGCAAGCGCAATTACGGCGATAATTGTGCTGCTCGTTGCACCTGCGGGCTCCCACATACTCGCTTACGCTGCCCATAAAGCTAAGCTCATCAAATGGAAGAAAGTTTGCGACCATCTGGAGGCAAAAAAGCCATGATTCACCTTGTTATCTTGGCAATCAGTGTGCTGATAGGGCTGGTTTTTTCCTATCTTGCAATAACCGAGCGCGACCTTTTGAAAGCGGTCGGGTTCTCAGCGATACAGGCAGTCGCTTATGCTATCGCCTTCTACCTCTTGATGGCACCGGACATCGTGCTCGCTTATGTTGCTATTTCCGTAGGCATTTACTCGGCTCTGCTGATATTTTTGATTCGTAAAACGGGTCGATACGAGGTATAGCCATGAAAAGGACATTGCCTTTGTTATTGATACTTGCTTTGGTCGTTGTGTTTGCATATCTCTTTGCAACCAAAGGTGTTATTTCGGCGCCGACCGAACTGCGTCCGCTTGGAAAGTTCTACCTCGAAAAATGCATGATCGGCGGTGATTTTGCAGCCGGCAGCCCTGAAGCTGTCACATCAATCCTCTGGGACTATCGTGGATTGGATACATTGTTCGAGACATCGGTGTTTTTTCTCGCAATTATCGGTAGCTTGATGTTATTCAGCTTCAAAGTGAAAGAGGTTGTGCGTGAACAGGAGCTGACGCTTGTCGTTCGGAGTGTCACCAAAATCGCTGCTGTGATGATCCTCGCCGTCTCCGCATCGATAGCGTTACACGGCCATTTGACACCCGGTGGCGGTTTCCAGGGCGGGTCGGCACTTGCGGTTGCTCCTCTGCTCGTCCTCGTTGCATTCTCACGAAAGATATTGGAAACCAGCGGATTGAGCCTTAAACGGGCTATCGTTATCCGATCACTCGGCTTGATGGGCATCCTGCTGACGGCGCTGTTGCCACTCACACTCGGCGGATACATCATGCAGAACCTGCCGATCTTCCCAAAATACATTGCGGACCAGCTCACAAGCGGCTCACTTATCTTCTACAATGTCTTCGAATATCTTGCTGTAGGCGCAGGATTTACAGCCGTATTTCTGCTTATCTCAATTCCTGAGAAAAACTTTGTGGAGGAAGAAAAATGAGCCTTTTTGAACTGTTTTTGTGGTCATTCGTTGTCCTTGCGCTCGTCGCAACGGTTCTGATAAGCCTTTATGGGATAGCCAAACGGCCCAATCTGGTCAAAAAACTCATTGCCCTGACAATACTTGGCGACACCGCTAACCTGTTCGTTATCCTCTTCGGCTACAGGCTGATCTATCCTGTGGCGCCGCCGGTGCTTGCTCAATGGAGCGAAAGCGGGGTTAAAGAGTTGCTTCGGAAAGCCGTTGACCCGTTGCCGCAGGCACTTGTGATAACCGCAATTGTCATCGGAATGGCGGTCAACATCTTTATCGCTTTTCTCATCATCCAAGCTCATAGGCTTTACCGATCCGTCGATACAAGGGAGATTGCCAAATACGGAGGTGAGTAAAGGTGAAAGGTGTGCTGCCAACCGCTTTGTTGACTTTCATCGTTTATGTGGTTTTTACCGGGTCAATCAAGCCGTTTGACCTTGCTACCGGTCTGGTCGTTGCGCTCGTGATCGGCTTCC
>QNDP01000041.1 GCA_003645975.1 Candidatus Hydrothermota bacterium
GCCGACACCACCGCCCCCTCCACCAACGGAGGAGACATCGATTTTGCGCTCTGAAGAGCAGGTCGAAAAGGTCGAATGGCCTCCTGTCGAGGAGGCGGAAACACCTGTGGAAGGGCATCCTCCAGTTGAAGAGGCGCCGCCTGTCGAGGAGGTGCCCCCGGTCGAAGAATACCCCCCTGTTGAGGCAATGCCGCCCGTCGAAGAGGTGCCGGTGGAAAGGGAGGCGATACCTCCCGAATTTGAACGGCCGAGTTATCCTGAAGTCGAAGAAGTGGTTCCCACATCAGAGGAAGTCGAAAAAACGCTTGAGGAGATCATAGGACCTCCTGAAGAGAAGGAAACACCGCCGCCTCCAACTCCGCCACCTGCCGAATCCGTTGCTCCACCTCCACCAACTCCTGAAGTTCCCACAATGCCACCCGAAGCTGTGGAAAGACCGGCGAAACCTCGGATTGAGAAGCCGAAGCCCACTGTGAAAACAGAAGCTGAGGAGGTTAAAAGAGAAATGGTCAAGGTGTTGACCGCAGTCAAGGACTTCATCATGGCGCCCACCTCGCTCTATTTTCCGGATGTCGAGCCTTTTGAGTTGGGGTTCATTCTGCTCGATATGGGGCTTTACGAGGCTGCAATAGCGCATTTCCAGCTCGGCCTCGACGACGATGAGAAGCGGCTTATCGCTTTGAAGATGAGCGCACTTGCCTTTTTGAAGTGGGGTAAGATTCAACTTGCGGTGCGCCAGCTCAAAAAGGCTATGGAAATAGAAGATGACATCGAAATCCATTACATTCTCGGTCAGTGCTACGAGGCTTTGGGCAGGCCCAAAGATGCCCTTAGAGAATACGAAGAGGTATTTCTCCGAAATCTGGATTACAAAGATGTTGCGGAACGAATTTCAAGGCTTTATGCCAGTATCAAAAGGAGCTAAAGATGACATCGTTATCGGAAGTGCTTTTAGAAAAGAAGGTTATAACAAAGGAACAATTGGAAAAGGCGTTGAAACGCCAATGGGAAGAGGGTGGCACTCTCGAAGAAGTCCTTGTCCAACTTGGATTGCTTGACGAAGACAAACTTGTCCAACTTATTGTCGAAATTACACCTTATCGAAAGATCGATTTGGGCCTATTCGAGGTCGATCCAGAGGCCGCCAGCCATGTCCCCAAGAGAATAGCACAAAAGTTCATCCTCATCCCTGTAAGGAAGTCGAAACGGTATCTCGCTGTTGCAATGGCAAATCCTTTGGACAACGAGGCTTATGAGGCACTGAAGCAGGTTACAGATTTCGAGATCATCCCGTTCGTCGCTCGTATCAGCGATGTCAAAAGGGCAATAAAACGGGTTTACGAGTCCGAAGAGGTTGAAGAGGAGACTCCCTTTGAGATGCCGCAACTGCCGAGTGCGCCAAAGATGGAAGCCCCGTCCATGAAATTTGACGATTTTGTGGTCAATGAAACCAACAGGTTCGCCTACACATTGGCAAGGGAAATAGCCAAAGGGGACAGAACAGGGATAGTTTACATTGTCGGAGATGTCGGGGTCGGGAAGACGCATCTCCTTGCGGCTGTGATGAATGAGATAAAGGCATCCGGAGGGCATCTCTCTGTGGTCTATTACACACCAACGAGTTTCGTGGCTGAGCTTGAAGCGGCATTGAAGTCCCGTGAACTATCGTCATTCAGAGCGAGAAACAGTTCGGTCGATGTTTTCCTTTTTGATGACATCGAGCTTCTGAGTCAAAAGGTGCAGGCTCAAGAAGTTTTGCTTTATATCGTCGATGAGCTGTTGCTCAATGGTAAAAGTTTGATGTTCACGAGCATTCAAAGACCGAAGGATTTGGGCGGCTTTATCCCGAAGTTGAAAGCAAGGTTGAGAGCCGCCATTCTGGCCGCAATAGCACCGCCCGATAAAGACTTAAAACTTGAGATATTGAAGCGGAAACTCGGCTCTATGCCTCTCGATGAGGAAGTGTTAAAATTTATCGCTGAAAATACCGGCAATGACATTCGGATACTGGAAGGCGCTCTGAAAGAGTTGGAAACGCTGATGAAACACACGGGCACGACGCTCTCTAAGGAAATAGCAAAAGGAATCTTAAGGAGGTATCTAAGCTAAGATGTTAGGGTCAATCTTTGGGAAGCTAAAAGGCAAAAAGGTTAAGAAGGGGATCGGGCTTGATATAGGAAGCAGGTTTGTCAAGCTCGTTCTGCTTGAGAGGCATGGAACAAGCTACGGTTTGCTGAACTATGCCCTCGTGGAGTTACCACCGGAAGCTGTTGTTGGCAAAGAAATTATGGATAGACAGGCGATCATCGAGAAGATCGTCGCCATCGTTGAAGAATACGAACTTTTTGGCGAAGCTGTTACGATAAATGTTGCCGGCAAAGGGGTTATACTCAGGCGAATCACCGTCCCTCGAATGACAGAAAAGGAGCTCACCGAGTCGATCGAACGGTTGTTCACGGAGAACGTGCCCTTCGAGATGGCAGATGTGATCTGGGATTACAAAGTATTGCCGCCTGCTACCGGAAATGAGGCCGAGGAGATGGATTTGCTACTTGTAGCTGTCAGAAACGACACAATCTACTCGATGGTGGAGATAATTAAGGAGGTCGGACTCGAAGTTGCCGGAATCGATGTCGATCCGCTCGCAATCAACCATGCACTCGACGTAAACGGTTACCTCGCCATGACAGAGGGCAATGTCGCTGTGATCAACATCGGCTTCGAGAACACGACCGTTATGCTCATCCGAAACGGCTACTATTACGCACACAGAGACATCCCTGTCGCAACAAAGGTCTATACCGAAGCACTTATGCGCTACCTTGACCTGACTTTTGAGCGTGCGATCGATGTCCTTATAGGCCGTGAGATCGAAGGAACGGAATATGAGACTGTCTCGGAGATCATAGAGACCATTAACAACCAGCTTCTCGAGCACATAGACCGCTTGTTCCCGACCTTCAGGTCTGTTGAGGAGACGGAAAGGCCGGCCACTCTGTATCTAACGGGCGGTGGCGCTTGGATTTTGGGACTCCGCGACTTTCTGCAAGAGCACTACCAGATAACCGTCGATGTCGTCGATCCGTTCATGCAAATCGCATACAACGAGGAGATATTCGGCGAGGAGGACGCTCAGAAGGTTTCGCCACTGCTCACCATAGCCACTGGCTTGGCACTCAAACACTTAGGCGCTGCAAAAATCGATGTAAACTTGTTGCCTTACGAGGAGAGGCCACCGGAGGAGCGAATCGCAGCACCAAAAGCCCTTAAGCTCGAACCAATCTTAGGAGCACTCGCTTTTATCGGACTCGCCGCCTACATAGGCCTCACCTACACCTCGTCGATGAAGCAAATCAACCAGCTCGATGAGGAGATAATGACAACCCGTCAAGAGATAGCCCAACTTAAGAGCAAAGTTACAGAACTCAAGGAATTTGAGCGTAAGAAGAAGGAGATCGACAGCAAGCTCCAGGTGTTGAATCAGGTCTCAAGTGGCCGCTACTTCCATGTCAAACTGCTCAATGAACTTAACCGCATATTGCCGAGCACGGTCTGGATCACCTCGTATTCTGAGGAGGGCGGCGGTCAAAGCACAGCGAACATAACACTTTCATGCAAAGCAATTTATCCGACAGATGTTACCGATTTTATGCGGAGTCTCGAAGACTCCCCGTTTTTCAGCAATGTCCAATTGCAATATGTCCGTCAGGAAATTGAGGATGACCAACAGATCGTCGTTTTTGAAATTAAATGCACTGCAACAGATGTGGAGGTGCAACAATGATTAGGAAAACGATTTATCTTTTGTTGATGAGCATGGCCATCGTGGCCGCTTTCAGTTTAACGACAAGTTGTGGTGAGAGCGAGGTCGAGGCGACAGTTCGTGGCTATGTCCTATCGGATACAATCTATCAGCTTGGAGTTGAGAATGTTCAGGTGGTTTTGACTATCTTAAATGTCGAGGACATGCCAAATTATGAGACATTCACCGATTCGACTGGATTCTACTCAATAACTTTTGAGACAGGCTATACAGAAGATGAAGAGGGTCGATTCCTGCCAAACGAGGTCGTCGAGATCAGCCTAACCTACTACTACGGAACTGGTTCCTTCAACATATCTGGCATCCAGATAAGGCGCGGGCAGGTCTATACCGTCAGGCCTGTATATCTCAGCGAGATCACCGGCGGCGGTGGAGGCGGCTGAGGAGGTCGATAAGATGGCACTCAACCCGAACATCAAACTGCCAAAACTTCCGATAAATACTAAGTTTTTGGCCGTCCTCATAGTGCTGGTCGTCGGTATCATCTACGCTTATAACACGATGTTTTACAAGCAACAAAAACAGAAGATCGCTGAAAGGCAAAAAACGCTCGACTCCTTGAAGGTGGAGTTGAATGTTCTGAAACAGCGTGTGGCCGATCTGGAAAAGACACGGGCGGCGCTCGATTCGCTGAGGGCAATTTGGATCAAAGTCCAAAGGCTCCTGCCTGACAAGGAAGACATCCCAACTTGGTATGACGAAATAGTGAGCATAAGTCGCCGTTCCGGGATAAGCATCGACGAGTTTACGCCACTTGCGCCAATAAGATCCGATAAATATGTGGAGTATCCTTTTACTTTGAAGTTCAAAGGAACTTTTCATAGCTTGGGAACTTTCTTTTCTTTTGTGGCTAATGCACCTTGGATTACAGAGATCACCGGTTTGACCCTATCAAGCGCTTCGTCAAAGGAGGGAGAACTGCCTATCACAATCGAAGGGTCTTGCCAACTCTCCACCTTCGTCTTCAATCCCGAATTCCTTCAGGGAAGCAGTGGAGGATAATGAAGCCACTGGAGGAAAACCATGACACAACTTTTGCTCTTATCCGTTCTTTTATCTGCAAATATCAGGGATATCAGATTTGAAAGTGTCGGCAATGCTGTAATCGTGTCCATAATAGCCGATGCACCTATCGCCAAATTTGATCAGGCACTTCTGACAAAACCGCCAAGAATCATAATAAACCTGCCCGGATTGAGGTATATAGCGCCGTCCGAGACACTTAATGTCGGAATCGGACCTGTCGTCAGAATCATAGGCTATTTGAAGCAGGACAAACCGCCGTCCTCGCGTGTGATAATCGAATTGACCAAAGCGGTGGAATACAGAATCGAGAGGAAGGAGAGCAACACGGTGCTTCGAGTTACTGTCGGACAAATGGACACGAGTCTGATAGACACGAGCGGCCTTATTTACTATCCGAGACGCTCACCCTATTTCTACACAAGTCGTTACAAAAGAGACCCATTTGCGAAACCGAAGATCAAGGCGCCACCTGATACTCTCCTTGATGTCAATGGCGCACGGCTTGTCGGCATTGTGGAGACACCGGGCGGCCGTGTCGCTGTCGTGAAAGCGGCCAATGGGCGCGGATTTGTTCTCCACACAAGGGATTTGGTCAAAAATGGGATAGTGAGCGAAATCGGCAAGGATTATGTAATTTTCACAATCTCAGATTATGGATTCACGAGGACTGTGGTCCTCAAGCTTAGAGAGGAGGAGTAGTCGATGTTGGGCAATTTAAAGTGGAAGGCGTTGACCATAGTTTTTGTAGCAACATTGACCACATCAACGCTATGGGCACAGGAGCGGCGAATAAGCGTCGATTTCCAAGATGCCGACATTTCCGTCGTTTTGCGCACTTTTTCCGAAATCAGTGGAAAAAACATCATTGCCAGCAAAAATGTCAGTGGAAAAGTTACAGTCTCGCTTAGAAATGTCCCTTGGCGCGTTGCTTTCTCAACGATTCTCGAAATGTATGGCCTCACCTATACCGAAGAAGCGGGTATCATCAAAGTGATGACGGTTGACGAAGCGAAGACTTACAGAAGCGCTAAGATGCCGGTCACCAAAGTCTTCCAAATCAAATACGCCAAAGCAAGTGAGTTACAAGCATCACTCACCTCACTCCTCACTTCGACAGGCAAAATGGTCGTCGATGAAAGGACCAACTCGTTGGTCGTAACCGATGTGCCCGATGCACTCCGTGAAATCGAAAATTTGATCAACAAACTCGACACACCTACCCCTCAAGTCCTCATACAGGCCAAAATCGTCGAAATCGAATACAGTGCTGCCAAAGCTCTCGGAATCGATTGGAGCGTTACGAACCCGGCGAGTCCGGTCTCAGGTGTGCCTTTCACCGTTGACATACCGCTTGGAACAGCTTTCACCGGCCGTGTCCGTTTCGGAAAGCTGGTCTCGGGCATGAGCATCGACGCAATCATCGACATGCTTGAGAGCGAGAGCAAGGCCAACATCCTGTCGCAGCCAAGCATAGTGGCACTGGACAACGAGGAGGCGGAGATCCTGTCAGGCAAGCAGATCCCGATCATCACGAGGGACATAGCAGGTAATCAGGTGATCCAGTTTTACAATGTGGCTTTAAGGCTGCGCGTGCGGCCGCACATCGGGCCAAACGGCGTCATCCTGATGGAACTGAACCCTGAGATCAGCGACATAGCGGGCGAGGCGCCCGGCGGAGCCGGCGTCATGATAGCGACGCAACAGGCACGGACAAAGCTCAGCGTTCGGGACGGCGAGACGATAGTCATCGGCGGCATCATCCGCACGAGAAAGAAATACGGCGAATCACGGGTGCCGTTCATATCTCGGATTCCGCTCATCGGCGTTCTGTTCAAGTCGCGCAGCGAGGACATCGAGAAGGTTGAGCTCATGATCTTTGTTACACCCAAGATCATCTCCTATGCCAGTCAATAGCCTATTTGCATCGCAGGAGGATAGAAAATGAAGAGGTTTGCGTGGATTTTGTTGTTGCCAACTTTGGTGCATGGTGTGCTCACCATATCGAATGTGTCGGTGTCGCCTAATCCGTTCAGTCCGAACGGAGATGGGCTTGCTGACACCGCTTACTTCCAGTTCATGCTCTCAGGCGGAGACGCAACGGTCTATCTCGAAATCGAAGGCGTGGGACTCGTCGATACGGTCAACGCAAGTATCGGAATGAACACACTCGTATGGGCGCCTACCGCTGGAACAGCCGATGGCAGATACATTTACAGAATTTACGGCTTCGGAGCAGGGAGCGAAGCGACAGACACGGCAAGCGGTTGGGTTATCGCAGATACAACCCCGCCAGCCGTCCTCAATGTCAGTGTATCCCCTAACCCGTTCACACCGAATAATGACGGAATCACGGACTACGCCCACATAGCGTTTGAGGCCTTTGAGACTTACCCGCACAAAGACCCTGATAGCGTTTACTTTACGCATCCGCTCGGTTTGATAAAAATCTGGTATCAGAACGGCGCCACACACACCAGTTACACAGAATTCCATCACCTTCCTGACCTCGGTTATCCGGTCTATCTCTATCTCGTGGGTTCTATCTTTCCACCCGAAGTCCCTGAAGTGAATCTAACTTTTGTCGATTATGGCAGTCAAGAGATCCCTGTAACCGTTGCCCAAGGGCAGGATGTCCGTGTAGGCGGCCTTACAAACAAGTTTGTGGACATCGACTACACTGTTTCACCGATCGATTCTACGGACGGCGAGATATGGATCTATGTCTGGGCGTTCACAGGAAACGCATCGATCACGATCACCGACAGTTTGAACAATGTTGTCGCCACTGTGAACTTTTGGGAGGTCTTTAGGGGCGATGGCTCTTACTTCACAGATTGGGGACCCGGTCCGATAGACGATGGCCTTTACACCTACCGCATTCAGGTCGAGGACGAATCCTACAACACCGACATCTTCATCGGCACGGTGATAGCCAATTCGATACCGACAGAGGTCGAATCTCTAAGTTCCGAATACAGCATGATTTCTCCGATCAACCGCGACGGGCATTTCGACGCCACGATGATCCAATACAAACTTTCGGAGCGCGCCCACACGACGATCAAGATCTACAATTCGGCTACAACTTGGGATTCAACAACTTATGTCAGCTCAATTTTTGTTGACAGCGTGCTCGAAGGTGGTTGGCACACAGTCGCTTTCGATGGCACTGACAGCGCCGGAAATTACCTGCCTGACGGCGATTACACGATCGTAATTGCTGTGAACGACCCTGTAACAGGCGATGCTGACCGTGAAGGTATCACGATCACCGTTGACAACACGCCGCCGGCTCCACCGGACCTCGATTCGTCCTCCCTCACAACGCCAACCGGTTCGCCCACAGACACTTTGATCGGTTACTCGGAGCCGGGCAGTGAGGTTGAGGTCTTCCTGAACGGACTGAGCGTCGCAACAGTCCATGCCGATGACATCACCGGTCGATTTGAGGTGGAACTCCAGTTCGACGAGGGTATCAACCGCATCTGGGCGGTGGCTTACGACGAGGTCAAAAATGCGAGCGATGTATCCGACACGCTCGTAGTGGTTTATGACTCACAACCGCCCTATGTCGATGCGTCA
>QNDP01000042.1 GCA_003645975.1 Candidatus Hydrothermota bacterium
CAGAAAACTACAAAAATTAGGAGGTTTTGGTATGGCAAAGGATTACATGAATTACATTGGTGGTAAATGGGTTGAGTCGAAGAGCGGCCGCAGATTTGAGAACCGTAACCCGGCCAACTGGGACGAGCTCATAGGCACATTCCCGAAATCTACGGCAGAGGATGTCGCCGACGCTGTGGAGGCCGCAAAGAAGGCGTTTCCGAAGTGGAAATCGATACCAGCGCCGAAGCGCGGCGAAATACTCAGGCGTGCGACCGAGCTCTTAGTTGAACGGAAAGAGGAGCTTGCAAGGCTTATGACCCGTGAGATGGGCAAGATCCTGAAGGAGACGCGCGGCGATGTGCAGGAAGGCATTGACACGGGGTTCTATGCTTTCGGCGAAGGGCGCCGTCTGTTCTCACCGAACGCACCCAGCGAACTTCCGGATAAACTCGCACTCACTTTCAGGCTGCCAGTTGGAATCGCTGGCCTGATAACGCCTTGGAACTTCCCGATCGCCATCCCTGCTTGGAAGATCTTTCCTGCGCTCCTCGCAGGCAACACGGTGGTGTTCAAGCCGGCCACCGATACGCCGGCCTGTGCGGCCGAATTCGTAAAAATCTTTGAGGAAGCAGGACTTCCGCCGGGAGTGCTGAACCTCGTTACTGGATCAGGCAGTGAGGTCGGTGAGGCCATCCTCGCCCATCCTGACATCCGTGTCATCTCCTTCACGGGTTCGGTTGAGACAGGTTCCAGAATCGCTGAGGTGGCAGGTAAGCATCTGAAAAAGGTCTCGTTGGAACTCGGCGGTAAGAACCCGCAGATCGTGATGCCGTCCGCTGACATCGATCTTGCTGTCGAGGGAGCACTCTGGGGCGCATTCGGCACGACCGGCCAGCGCTGCACCGCCACTTCGAGGATCATCCTCCACGAGGACATCTATGACGAATTTATGCACAAGTTCATCGAACGGACTAAGAACCTCAAGATAGGAAACGGCTTGGACGAGTCCGTCGATATGGGACCCGTGATCAACGAATCGCAGCTTAAGAAGATCGAGATGTATGTGCGGATCGGGGTAGAGGAGGGCGCAAGCCTCACATACGGAGGACACAGGCTGACGGACGGCGAACTCGCAAAGGGATGGTTCTTTGAGCCGACCATTTTTGAAGGCGTGAAACCCGACATGCGCATAGCGCAAGAGGAGATCTTCGGCCCTGTCGTCGCCGTGTTCAAAGTCAAGTCGCTCGACGAGGCCTTTGAGATCGCCAACGGCGTGAAATACGGACTCTCGAGTTCCATATACACCAGAGACCTGCGTGAGGCCATGCGCGCTATTCAGGAGCTTGAGGCCGGAATCACCTATGTCAATGCGCCGACGATAGGTGCTGAGTGCCACATGCCGTTCGGCGGTGTGAAGGCCACCGGAAACGGCCACAGAGAGGGCGGCTGGACGGTCTATGAGATCTTCACCGAGTGGAAGACCGTCTATATCGACTTCTCCGGTAAGCTTCAGAAGGCGCAGATCGACACTTGGACTGATCTCGAATAGTTGGAACCAAATTCTTGGGCATCAAATAAATAGCGGGGGCTGAACGCCCCCGTTATCGTTTTATTCGATCTCAGTTAGGTTTCTAATACACAACGACTTGGTCGGCTGTCATTATCTCGTTCACGAAGGTCGGTGCGTTCACCACTTTGGCGTTCTCGATGAAGTTCTTTTCGTCAATCTTCCTCGATTTGACGCAAGGACCGCAGACCAACAATTTGCCACCGAGTTCCAAAAATGTGTCTATCAGCTCGGAGAGCGGCGGGAAGTTCGCTGCAAAGACATGATTTGCGCAATCCTTTCGGACAAGCAGCACGCCCCTACCTTGAAATCCAATGGTAACCTCCACATCCGACGCCATCGCCGCATTGGCCATCACAAACGGGATGGTGGCCATCTCAGGGTCTTCCGGTCCATGTGTTACCATGATGAACAATTTTTTGGCCATAACTCCACCTCCTTGTTGTTCAATGATTTTTTGTTCAACTTGTTGATGGCAAAAATCTATGCTCGTCATCCAAAAAGTGCCAAAAGTTGGACAACCGCTCCAAACTTTTGAAAATGTGGCTTTAACCTGCGCTCATCGATTTGAATCCATACTTTTCAAAGAATCGGCTCTGATTTATTCTCGTTCTAAAACGAGTCTTTTGATAATAAAGGATTCATGGCAAGTTGTTAATTTTACAATGTTTGATGCTTTCAAGTGCAGGTAATTCTTTGGAAATTAAGGACATATCTCGGAGACAGAGTCCTAATCTCGTGTTGAATCGGAAGGCGCAATCGATTTGGTGCTCAAAATCCACACGCTGGCGGTTTGAGACAGGCTCGACACGGTGACAGATGCATTTCAGCGGAATTTTGCTCATAATCAAAGAAAACACGAGGTCTTATCATGGAGATCAGTAAGGCGATCAGAAGGGTCGATAATGACGAGAAAGTCTCTGGAATTGCAAAGTTTATCGCCGATGTAAAGCTTGAAGGAATGCTTTATGCCAAGACCCTCCGTTCCACACGGCCGCGCGCAAGGATCAAATCCATAAAAATCCCAAAATTGCCCAACGGTTATTTCATTGTGGACAAAAACGATGTGCCAGCGAACAACCGTGTTAAGCTGATCTTCACGGATCAGCCGTTTTTCGCTGAGGATGTGGTCAATTACATCGGTGAGCCGATCCTGCTCGTCGTCGGACCCGACAAGGCCAAAGTCCTCGAAATCTTGGAGCAGATTGAGGTCGAATATGAAGACCTTGAGCCGATTTTTACGATTGAGGACGCCGAGAGTGGGACGAAACCGCCGATCTTCGGCGATGACAATCTGTTTGCCGACTATGAATTCACCAAAGGAGACCCTGATGCGGCGTTTGCAAGAGCGTATCGCATCATCGAGGGTGAATATCGCACGGGCATTCAGGAGCATATCTATCTCGAACCGCAGGGGATGCTTGCGACCTACGAGGACGGAACCGTAACGGTCTATGGGTCGATGCAATGTCCGTTCTATGTGAAAAATGCGCTCGTCTATGCGCTTGGATGGCCTGAAGACCGTGTCAGAGTGGTTCAGACGACAACGGGCGGAGGGTTCGGCGGCAAAGAGGACTATCCCTCACTCATAGCGGGACATGCTGCGTTTGCCGCCATCAAAACAGGCCGTCCTGTTCAGCTCATCCTCGACCGCACAGAGGACATCGAGGCGACCACCAAGCGTCATCCGTCGATAATTCGGCATCGCACAGCCCTTGATGCGTCCGGACGCATAATCGCTATGGAAATCGACATAAAACTGGACGGTGGCGCCTATGCGACGCTCTCACCCGTCGTTCTGCAGCGCTCGATGTTCGTGTCAACAGGTCCGTATCATATTCCGAATGTGAGGGTTCGCGGTCGGGCTTATGCGACGAACAATGTTCCCAGAACGGCCTTTCGCGGGTTTGGCGCTCCGCAGTCGATCTTTGCGGTCGAGATGCACATGACGAACATCGCCGAAGCGCTCGGTGAGAACCCGATCGACTTCAAGATGAGGTACTTCCTTAAGAAAGGCGACGATACCGCAACAGGCGGTTCTGTCCACACCGATGTCAAACTCGACGAGATGACACGGCAGGTCATCGAGATGTCCAATTTTTACGAAAAATTTGAACGGTTCAGGAAGGAGAAAGGCGACACGGTGTTGCGCGGGATCGGATTCTCCGCCTTTTTGCACGGATGTGGGTTCACGGGCAAAGGTGAGGAGGTCATCAAAGCCACAGCCAAACTCAGGCGCAGAGATGACGGGAAGGTCGAGATTCTGGTATCGAGTGTCGAAATAGGGCAGGGAGCGCAGACGACGCTCCGCAAGATCGTGGCTTTTGCGCTCGGCATCCCGATGGAAGATGTTGTCTATGAGAATCCTGACACGAGTCGGGTTCCAGATTCCGGGCCGACGGTGGCTTCGAGGACGGTTATCATCGTCGGCGGACTGCTTGAGCAAGCCGCAAAGGAGCTTAAGGCACGGTGGAACGAAAGCGGTGAGATCGAGGTGATAAAGACTTACAGACATCCTGAGTATGTGCGATGGGACGACGAGAAATTCGTCGGCGATGCGTATCCCGAATATTCATGGGGCGTGAATGTGGCCGAAGTCGAAGTCGATCCAGTAACCTTTGAGGTGAGAGTGAAAAAGGTTTGGGGCGTCTATGATGTTGGCACTCCGTTAGATGAGCGTGTGGTGCGCGGTCAGCTTGAGGGCGGGATCGTGCAGGCCGTCGGTTACGCCACCATAGAGGTCATGGAGTCAAAAAATGGAAAACTGATGCAGAACACGATAACCGATTACATCATCCCGACTTCCATCGATGCACCGGAAATTGAGACGAGGCTTGTCGTTTCGCCCTATCCCTACGGTCCGTTTGGCGCCAAATGTTTGGGCGAACTGCCGATGGTCGGCTGTGCCCCGGCGGTCGCAGCGGCGATACAACATGCGCTTGGACTCAAAGTGGACGAAATACCTGCCCGACCTGAACTTCTGCTCAAAAAATGGCTCGAGAAGTCCCGATGATCGCTGGAGAATCGGCGGACATCGGCCAAACACACTTCTCTTGACAATGCGTTAAGTTCTTGTTTTTATGTGCTTTTGTGTGATGCTGTTTCGTTAAGAGCTGAAAAGGTTTAAAATAAAAGCGCCTATGATTAGCTGCAATGAGTTCGAGTCCAACATAAAAGCCTGTCTCACAAGGAACTTCAGTGTGAAAACAATCCCTTCGAGATTCGGAAAAACATTTGTGAATTTCCAACTTTTATTTGACGAACAAAACCCAAATCTCAAGGAGGTGAATGGGGATGTCGGGAGTCGTGCTCAAAGAAGGCGAGTCCTTTGACAGCTTGCTCAAAAGGTTCAGGAAGGTGCTTGCAAAGGATGGCATTCTGCAAGACCTGAAACGCGTGCAGTTCTACGAGAAACCTTCGGAGAGGCGTAAGAAGGAGATGCTCGCCGCACGCAGGAGACTCCTGCGTAAATTGAAGAGGGAAGAATGAGCGTCGCCTTGAGGAGGCTGGAATTCCCAGCCCTCCTTGAGATATTGGCTCACCACATCCTGTCGGAGCCGGGTCGTGAACGGCTGGCCCGGCTCGTCCCTTTTTCTGACATCGAAGACGCCGAAATCGAACTCCGACGTGTCGAATCCATGCAAAAACTTATCGAATCCGGTGTCAGACTCGATTTCTCCGCAATTCCGGATGTCGGCCGCAAAGTCGCTAAATTGGGCACAGGCGCCGGCCTGACATCCCACGAAATCCTCAGCTTAGCGCAGTTTATCGCAGCGACCGATGAAATCTATGACAAGATCGTCGGAACAGAACTCGAAGCCCTCATGCCTGATCCGTCCTTCCTGCGACCCTTCGTCAAAGAGATTTTCCGAAAAATCGATGAGGACGGCGAACTTAGAGACGATGCATCCGAAAAGTTGGCCAAACTCCGTCAGGAAAAACGCAGGCGCAGACAGGAGGTCATCAATCTGCTCAATTCGTTGATGGACAAGTATTACCGACAAGGACTGCTCCGTGAGCGGATCGTTACGATGCGGGGCGGCCGGTTCGTTTTGCCGTTCGCTTCGCATGTGAAGCCACGTGGCGTCGTTCACGGATTCTCACACACCGAAGAGACCATCTATGTCGAACCGTTTGAATCGATTGAGGCACAAAACCGTTATGTCAGAATCGTCGATGAGGAACGCGAGGAGGCCGAAAGGATACTCCGCGAATTGGCCGAGCGGATGCACCAGTTTGCTCCGACGGTCAAGGCGCTTTGGGACTCCATCGGCGAACTCGAACTGGTCTATGCAAAGGCCGAATTTGCATCTGCATTCGGATGCATAACGCCCAAATTGAACCGTTCTGGCCGCATAGTCCTCAAAGAGGCGCGCCATCCATTGCTCATTGAGACTAAAGGATTTGAGAATGTCGTCCCGCTCGATTTGAAGCTCGGACCAAAGCCGTCGGTCTTGCTCATTTCGGGACCGAATGCAGGCGGTAAAACTGTGGCGCTCAAGACGGTCGGACTTCTGACACTGATGGCGATGGCCGGAATCCCGGTGCCCGCCAAGTCCGCCGATCTTTTCTTTCCGGACAGGGTATTCGCTATCGGTTTTGAGGATGTTCAGGACATCGAGCATGGCGAATCGAGTTTTACAGCCTTGCTTCATGAGGTCAAAGATGTTCTCGACTATTCTGATGGGCGTGCACTTGTCCTGCTCGACGAGTTTCTGGCATCGACCGATCCAAGCGAAGGCGCAGCGTTGGCATTTGCTATCCTCAAAAATCTCAGGGACTTGGGACACATCGTGCTTGCAAATACCCATCTTACACCGCTCAAAATCCTTGTTGAACGCGAGGATGGGATGATCAATGCGCGCGTGCTGTTCGACCCGCTGACCAAACGGCCGACTTATAGGCTTCAGGTCGGCGAGATGGGTTCGAGTTATGCCCTTGAGATCGCAAAACAGGTTGGACTTCCTGACGATGTCTTAAGCGAAGCCGAATCTGTGCTCGTCGGGATGGAGCGCGAGCTTCGTGAACTGACCAAACGGCTTAAAAAGCGTGAGGCTGAACTTGTGCGTAAATTGGCAGAAATTGCTCAGAAGGAGCGCGAACTTGAACGGCGTGAGGCCAAACTCACCCGTGAAGCCAAATTGAAAGCCCGTCAGATCATCGAATCCGCACGGGAGGAGGCCGAAGGTCTTGTCAGAGAGCTGCGTAAAGAACTGAGGAGGAAACGCAAACTGGAGGAGCAGATAGCGGTCGCAAAGGCTGTCCGAGATCAGCTCAAAGAAAAGTCATTGGAGTTCACCGACTTGTATCGGAAGAAGGCCGAAATTTTGGAAATAGGTAAGTCCTACAGGGTCAAGCCGTTTGGATTCATCGGTGAACTGGTCGAACTCAGAGGCGGCAACGCCGTCCTGAAGGTCGGAAAACAAAGGATTGAAGTTCCAAAGGATTCGCTTTATGAAATTTAGACCTGTTTTAAAACCTTCAGATTTGAAAATCTTCGATGTCCCAAGCTTGCAAATTGCTGAGTTTCAAGGGATAATATCATCCAATTTTTGCCCTAAATCTCTGAGATCGAGAAGTCGCCATGCTTGAAAGACATAGAGAAATGATCGATGCTGTCCCGGAAACACTCGAAAAGCTCAAACCTGAGCAGGCTTTGTCCCCCAACGCTTTCGCCTATTGCAAGTTGGATGAAAGACTTATGGGTTTGATGTCCCTCCATTCAAATCCTCAAAAGGAATTGGATGAAGACTTGGGAAGGAAATGCGCTAAACGGCTGGAACTTGCCACCTTAAATAGAAGGGATGATTTAAAAGCCAACTTTTTGATTTTGAAGAATTTTTCGGACACATCGGTTTTTGTGGGAAGTGCAGGTTTGAGATGGGACTTAACTCTTGAAGGTGAAAGGGATCACGGCGATAATATCGCCCGATTTTTGCCTGATTTTTCAAAAAATTCAGAAACCAAAATCCTTTGAAAGGAGGTAAACTTGGCGATGGAGGAAAGGAATGTGATGGCACAAATAGAAGACACAAACCTGATGAAAGGGGGTGAGGTAGAGGACTTCGAGAAGTTGCTTGGTGAGGCTATACATCCGCCCAAAGAGGGCGACATAGTGGAAGGTGTGATAGTAAAGGTCACACCACAGGAAGTTTTCATTGACATCGGCGCAAAATCAGAAGGTGTAGCGCCGAGAATGGAATTCAAAGACCCAAACATACAGCCCGGCCAAAAAGTTCATGTCTATGTCGAAACTGTGGATGGCAAAGATGGCCGGACTGTCGTCTCAAAACACAAAGCCGATTTCCTTTTGGCATGGGATAGGATCAAAGAGGCCTATCAGAACAACGAAACGGTCGATGCCAAAGTGCTCCGTCAGGTCAAAGGTGGCCTGATCGTCGAGGTGTTCGGCGTCGATGCGTTCCTTCCGGGCTCGCAGATCGACATCAAGCGCGTCAAAAGCATCCCTGCATTCGTCGGTAAGAACATCAAAGTCAAAGTCATTAAGCTCAACAAGGTTCGCAAGAACATCGTCGTCTCACGGCGTGAGGTCATCGAGGAGCAGCTCGAGAAAGCGCGCCAGAGGCTTATGCAACTCAGGCGTGGCGACATCGTCGAAGGCCGCGTGAAGACCATCACCGATTTCGGTGTCTTTGTCGATGTCGGTGGAATTGATGGCCTTATCCACATCTCCGACCTCTCTTGGACGAAAATTGGTCATCCGTCGGAAGTGGTGAAGGAAGGCGAGACCATCAAAGCCAAAGTGCTCGATGTCGATCCCGAGAACATGCGGCTGTCGTTGTCGCTTAAACACTTGATGCCGCACCCATGGGAGGAGATCGCCAAACGGTATCCGATCGGTAAGAAGGTGCGCGGCAC
>QNDP01000043.1 GCA_003645975.1 Candidatus Hydrothermota bacterium
AAAGCCGCCATCTGATAATCCGGAATAGTGCCCCTCACAAATCCATCGACAAAAAACTTAATTTCTTCCGGCGTAAGCTTTTGACCGTCCCTCTTTTTCCTGATGATGTCAACTGCCCTCATGACTCAACTCCTTGTTTTTGTTAAATTTGAAGCGAAATCACGGAAAATCGGTCAAAATCGAGAGGCCGGAATCCGTCCCAACAAAAACGGTATCGGCCTTGACCGCAACCGTGAAGCACTTATTGCCTGCAAGGCCGTCTTGCGGGCCTATCCTACGCCAAAGCTGTGTATCTCGTTCAAAGACATAAAGTCCGTCATCTGTGGCCAGCCACACAAACCGCCGATCGCAGGCGACGCAGTTCACCCTCAAACTCGATGCATCGAACGGCGGAGCATGGTAACTTGTCGAATCTCCGTCGATCTCGACCAATCCGTCTGCGGTTGCTATGAATGTCAGATGGTCTGGCGATTCACAGCCGCTTTCGGGAAAGAACGAGAGCCAGCCGCGCGGGTCATCGAGCTTCTGGATCGAAAGGTCTGGCGCAACGGAGAAGGTGCCCAAAGAGGACAGGATTACCACATCGTCGTTCCGCCTGAAGATGTCGGTTATCGGAAAGAGCAACTGCTTGAATATCCTTCGGAATGGCAGAGCGGCGCTCTCAGAATAAAGAACGCCCTTCTCGGTTCCGACAAATATGCCATAATCCGTCGCCGTCGCACTCGTAACTTCGAGATTTAGGTCTTTCGGCATGAGTCCACCGTTTCGATAAAACGCTAATCCACAAGGTGTTGCAAACATGACCGTAGTGTCCTCAAGTGGAACGATGTCAACTATGGGGTCGCATTTGAATGCAAAAGTGGCCTCTGTGGAAAACGCCATCCGTTCATTTGGCCCGATGAAGGTCGCACCGCCATAACCGCCGATCCAAACTCCGTTGCTGACCAAAGAGATACATCGAACCTCGCGGGGCACTATGCCAAACCTCAACTTTTTGCGAAGGATATGCGAAAATTCGTCGTAACAGCGAATTCCATCGCCATCGGTGCCGACCCAGATCATCCCGTTGGCACGATAGAAAACGGTGTAATCGACCCTTCCCAACCCATCCACAAATTCAAACATCGGGATGAGAAAATTCAGTTGAACATCGTCTTTCGAGAGTTCCGACTTCCTTCCTGCCCAGATGGTGTTTTCCGCTGGACTGACCCCGTCCATGCGTGCGCCCGTCATTTTTGATAGTGTCCAAACCGTGCCATCGCTTTTCTCGACATAGAGGTAGTCGAAGTCAGCGCCTATCGATTCGGCGTTTCCCACAAGTGCAATAAAACGGGCATGGCGGTCGGCGACGGGATACCAGCGATAAATTCCGCCGTTGTAATAGAAGTAAACATCTGGTGTTGCGGGGTCAGGGACAGCAAGTTCGGCTGGCATATCCGTCAGCGTGGCCTCAATTTTGTCTTCGATCAGATTATAGACAACAACCCCACCGTCGGTTCCAAGATAGAGTTTGTTGAGGTGAAAAACGATGGAGTTGATATAGTCAAACCTCGAAATGTTCGTAATTTGCAGCGAAATCAATAGATACAGCAAAGCCATAGGCAGCAAGTATAATCTCAGGAAACAGAGAGGTTCAACAAAGCTGGAGTTATTGGATTTGACTCTCGTATTTTTCAAAACCATAATTTAGCAAAATCAAAAATAAGGTGGTGAGAAAATGGGCGTTGTAGCAATGATTTCTGACTTTGGATTGGAAGACTACTATGTTGGTGTTATGAAAGCCGTCATGCTTTCTATAAACGAGAATTTGAAGTTCATAGACATAACGCATGAAATTCCGCCATTCGGTGTCATTCCAGCCCAATTTATACTCAAGATTTCCTACAAGTATTTTCCGCCGAAAACGGTGTTCTTGACGGTGGTTGACCCCGGCGTAGGCAGTGAGCGCAGAGCTATGGTGCTGAAAACCGAAAACTATTACTTCGTGGGACCCGACAACGGCGTGTTCACTTATTTCATGGATGAGAAAGCGCAGGCCTTCGAGCTACCCATCCCTCAAAATGCTTCGAGGACATTTCACGGGCGCGATGTGTTCGCCCCCGCCGCAGCCAAACTCGCATCGGGCGTCAAGCCCGAAGACTTGGGCAAACCGTTCGATGACCCCGTAAAGGTCGAGATTCCCGTTCCCGAGCCGATCGGCCTCGAAGGCGAAGCGCTCAAGGCGATGGTTCTCTACATCGACAGGTTCGGCAACCTGATAACAAATGTCCCTGCTGAGATGGTTATGGACAAAGACATTCGCGTCGAGATCAACGGGATCGAGGTCAGCGGCTTGAAATCGTCTTATAGCGAAGTCGATCGAAAGGAGCCGCTTGCGCTGATCGGCTCATCGAACTACTTGGAGATCTCAGTTCGTGAGGGCAACGCTCAGGAGTTTTTCGGTGCGGAAATGTTTACCCCCGTCATCGTTAAATTCCCAAAATCCTTAGAGTAACACAGCATGGACTAACCTCAAGACCACATTTGCGAAAACACCGGCCAGCCAATCGTCAGCCATCACCCCCAGTCCTCCAGGAAGCTTTTGAGATTTGTCGATTATCCACGGTTTGAAGATGTCAAAAAATCTGAACAGGAAAAAGCCAGCGATCAGAATCGACGGCTTTTTGGGCAGAAACATGACCGCAATCAAAGCCCCTGCAAATTCGTCCACGACAACCTCAGAAGGGTCATTTTTGCCGAGCTTGCTGGAGAAGTGTTCGGCAGCCCAAAGTCCCACAAGCGAAATCGCTGGGACTGTGAAAACGAGAAATTCGGAGTTGACGGGCAAAAAATGGTAGAGAGCAAGTGCAACTAAGGATGCGAAAGTGCCCGGCATCAGGGGCAAAAAGCCGACGCCCATGATCGTCGCTATCCCGTCCATTATCAACGGAAAAAGGAATTGGGGCGTCAAGACCGCAAGGAGGGCGCCCAGCGAATCCATAGCAAAATCCACAATGTCGCCCTCCCGCCAAGGCAAAAATAATTGGATGACTTCGATCATGAATCCGAAGGCCAAACCGTAAAAGAGGTATCGAAGTCGATGCTGCCAGCCGTGCGCAGCCGTTACGAAAAGCACAAGGAAATAAAAAATCACGAAATGGGCAAATTTGTCGAAGTTGCTCATCTTACCAAAAGCGCCCTTGCTTGGAACGACCGCAAGGATCAACGAGAGGACGGCAAAGCACCAAGCCAAAATGTTGAAATCGCTTAGAATCGCCTTAACCTTTTTTTCGTCCATAACTTATCCTCTCAGGCTGGGATAGTCCAATCCGAACCGCGTTTTGTAATACCTCTTCAATCCGAAATAGACCACAATGCCGATGGCGATGTATATCGGACAGTGGATTCCTATGACGAGAGCGAAAAACACACCGGCGAGCCTGAAAGCGACCCTTGAACGCATGTCGATCTGTTCCGGATCATTTGTCATTGCAGCCCAAAGGAATCCCGGAAGCGACAGGCCAGAAGCTATTGAGACAGTGAACACCCTGACGATGAGCGAGATTGCGAAGGAAGCCGCCATCAGTCCGAGCGCAAGCAGCGCAGTCGCAAACGGCTTCAAAATGACCCCTGTGGTATAAGCGCTGTCCCGAAGGTCTCCGGGAATGTCGGGAATGGTGGTCTCGGCATAGGTTGCGCCTACGGCCAGCATGAACGGCACGGAAAGCCGAAAGAATCCAGCAAGCGACCCCTTTGCAGCCCAAAATCCGAGAGCAAAAGTCAACAAGCCATAGCCCAACGCATTCCATATCAGGTCGATAAACGGTCTCCCCTTGAATCTGAATGGGCGCACCGAGTAGAGAAATCCAAAAATCCAAATCGTGAGAAGGAGAAGGAACGGCAACCTTCCACAAAATGCGCCCAACACCAGTCCAAAGATGCTGAGTCCAACGACGACGAGCCACGCAGCCTTGACCGGGATTATCCCTTCGGGAAGGAGAAACAACTTTTTGTTAATTCTATCCGTCTCGATGTCCACTATCTGGTTGACCACATAGGCCGATCCGGATATAGCTGTCAGTGCGACAAATATGCACCAAAAAGCCCAAGATTTCGGGAATATCGGGTGAAGAATACGGCCATCCATGCCATGAAAATACCCGTAAAAAAGGAACATCCAAACGGGCATCATCAAGGTGGGCCTTAACAGGAACAAAAAGTCCCAAAAATCGGCTTTTCTGGCCATCTTAGGCTGGTGGGATGTCCGATGTTTTGGGTGATGTTCTTCTCATAAGTTTTTGTAGATCTTCTTTGACCATCTCGATAAACTTTCGCACCAACGAGACAAATTCGCCAAAGATGCGGAGTTCCTCGTCATCCACATTGACAAAACTGGATTCCATAGCCGACAAGAAAGTTATGCTGTTGTCATCCATAAGTTCTTGATGATCTAAAAGGAATTGGACAAGTGCGCTTAGACTGCTTGTCTCTCCCTTTTTGCCGGTTAAGCTGTCATCCCGTGCTGCATCCAAAACCAATTCAAAAAAGTTTGAGAGTGTTTCAAAGTAGTTTTCCGGGAGGCTTTCGATAACCTTCTGATCCACATCGATTTTTGCCAGCAATTCGCCGAATTTTTCGACCTTCTCATCTTTGTTTCTCTCTTCGTTTCTGTCAAATTCCGCCATTTTGACCTCCGATTTTTGCAAGTTTTTGAAATCTATTAAGTTGGCTTGGATTATAAACACCAATCTGCGGCCTTTTCAAGCAAAGAGAGGAATTGCTCCTCATGTAGGATAAGCCTATCATCTTGATGTTTAGCGACATCCGTGAAATTCGCTGATACATTTTGAAATAAGTGTTGCAAACCCAAATCACATTGACAATCATGGAAATACATTGTATCTCGTAGGAGTTAAGACCTGACCGGCATTATACTTAAAAATCAATTTGGGAGGTGTGCATGAAAGCTTCCAAAGTTAAGTTTTATAAATTTGGTAAACCTTCAGAATGTGTTGATTTCCTTCATTGCAGATGTGAAAAGATAGGTGAGATGGAAGTGAGTGAGTTCAACGAACTTGCAAAAATTTTACGCCTTCCTTTGGAAGATGATTCATTGCAACTTGTGGTTCCTATGGAATTTGGGGTGCTGGTTCCCGATATTCGATCGGTTTTTGAAAATTACAGGCGATTTTTCAGGACATACCGTCGTGAACCTTTTCTCATCGTGTCCAATTCCTTGATAGAAAGCAAGCAGTTGAAAACTCGGTTTCCCGATTTCGTCCGGATGGTGAAGCCCTACATGGAACACGGCTTCCTGATCCTCATATTTGACAGTCCGTCCGATCC
Source organism: Candidatus Hydrothermota bacterium (assembly GCA_003645975.1). GTDB lineage: Bacteria > Hydrothermota > Hydrothermia > B15-G9 > B15-G9 > B15-G9. The sequence continues at coordinate 5,326 of QNDP01000043.1, forward strand.
TGATGCCGACTTCCTTGTCAGCGGTGTTGTAAAGGACAAACTTGACAGACCCATAGCATGTGCACAGATAGTTCTGTTCGAGATGGATCCGTTCAAAGAAGACCTCTTGGGGTGGAGTATCACCGATAAAGAAGGCAGATTCGGGATCCGTTACGGCGAAAAACAGTTTAAAGACCTGTTTGAGGGAAGCCCTGAATTGAAACTTGAGGTCAGGATATGGGAAGGAGATGGTCGGTTTGAACCTGTGATAATCTGCACAAAGACAAGGGGTGTCCGTTCAACCGAATATGTCTCCCTCAAGATAGACCTTATAGGTGGGTCAGCCGTCGGCTGGTTCTGCAAACGCCCCAAATAGCTCTATTGAAAAAACGGTTCTCACTCACCCCCTTTGCCTCTCTTGATCTTCTCAGAGAATGTCGAATTTTGTGTTGTTGGTTGGCTAAATTCAGCGTGTTTTCTTCATAATATCGTGCTGCATTTTTTGCCGAACGGCTTTCCATCGAAAAAAATTTAATCCTTTAAAATAGGGACTCATTGGATGTTCTGTGAGATTATGAAACTCAATATCAAAAGGAGCGACAAATATGCTCATTATCGAAGCGAAATATGTGATTGCGAAGAAATTTGAGCTGATAGAGGACGGCGCTGTGGTCGTCGATGGTAAATGGATCAGAGCGGTCGGCAAAGCGGACGAGCTTACCAAAAAGTTCGACGGCCAAATCCTCGATCTGGGGAATTCCATGTTGATGCCGGGCTTTGTGAATGCACACACACACGCCGCTATGGTGCTGATGCGCGGCCTCGCCGACGACCTGCCGCTTATGGAATGGCTCCAAAACCACATCTGGCCGTTGGAACGAGAATTCGTGAACGAGGAGTTCATCCAAATCGGTGTGGAACTTGCCCTCGCCGAGATGATCCGTTCGGGCACAACTTCATTCGCAGACATGTATTTCTATCAGGACATAGCCGCACGGGTCATCAAAAAAGCCGGACTCCGCGCAGTGCTCGGAGAAGCGATCATCGATTTTCCCACCCCCAGATTCGACAAACCTCAAGACATGCTGAGCTTCGCAAGGGAGTTCATCCAAGAGTGCATAGGGGACGAACTGATACATCCGTCGGTTGCGCCACATGCCCCGTATTCCTGCAGTCGAGAACTGCTTGAGAAAACAAAGGCATTGGCAGATGAGTTCGGGACAAGCATCCTGATCCATGTCGCTGAGACAAAGGATGAGGTGGAGCAGTTGCTCGAGCGCTACGGAAAGACACCAGTTCGATACCTTAACGACATCGGGTTTTTAAACGAGCGTGTGATCTGTGCGCACAGCGTTTGGCTTGACGACGAGGAGATCGAGATAATGGTCGAGCGGAAGGCCGGCGCTGTCCACCAACCTTCAAGCAACCTCAAACTTGCGTCCGGTATAGCCCGTGTCGATCGATACATCAAAGCCGGAATGCGTGTCGGACTCGGAACCGACGGCGCTGCCTCGAACAATGACCTCGACATGGTCGCCGAGATGCACATAGCCGCACTGCTTCAGAAGGTCAAAGAGATGGATCCGACAGCCTTGCCCGCATGGGATGCGTTTCACATGGCAACTCAGGGCGGCGCCGATGTCATAGGGCTGGGAGACAAAATCGGAACGCTCGAACCCGGAAAATACGCCGACATGATCGCTTTTGATCTGGACGCACCGCATTTGACCCCAATTTACAACCCCATATCCCATCTCGTATATGCGGCCAAAAGTTCGGACATCCATTTCGTGATGGTCGGCGGAAAGGTGCTCATGGAAAACAAGGAGTTGAAAACCATCGACGAGGAGCGGGCGATGGCGCGCGCAAGGGAGTTCTCAGCAAAATTCAACAAAGGAGCAGCTTGAACCGCCATTCTCCAATTTTTTCGTTATGAATACATTTGGAAATTAAAGAATTTGTCATTGAGCTGTGAAGGGGTGAATCAATTCTACTGAGCTTTCTTAGGTGAATTGACCCCAAAATTCAACTGCAAGGTTCCAAATGGGCGAGGGGCATCCTTCACAACGGTGATTTAAGCAACATCCTGTCTGACATCGGGTTAGCTTCTATTCCCACTCGATGCTCAACTTTGAGAGACAGAGTCGGCTTGAAGGAATACTTTATTGGGCATTAAGTTACGCACTCCAGAACTCGAGGAGGGATGACATGAAGTTCAGGATAGTCAAATTGGACAAAAACAACTTGAACGACTTCGCCGAGCTTCTTTTCCGCTTCTTTGAGGAGCTGAGGCGCAAGCAAGGCTGGCGTTCGCCGTTGAGAGAGGAAATCGAGGCCGAAGCGAAGAAAGCCCTCGAACGCAACGACATAGTTTTGATGAGCTACGAAGGGGCGGAAGCGGTCGGGTTTCTCAGGGTCTCGACTCGGCACGAAGATGCGGTCTTCTGGATCGAAGAGATCTTTGTTTTGCCAAAATTTAGGCGTAAAGGAATCGCTCGAAAGCTGGTCGAAGCTGCCGAAAACGAGGTCATCAAGCTGGGCGAGAGATCCCTCTATCTTTTCGTGTTGCCGCAGGACAAAGATGCTATTTCGTTTTGGAAATCAATGGGATACACCACATTAAACTCGATCGAACTCGTCAAGGACCTCCAACCGGTTAGGCGCGGCAAGCGAGTCCTCACAGTCGAACTACTCGGTGAAAAATTCGACATTTTTGATTGGTCTGAATCATGGTTCGACGATTCGGAAATCGAGTTTATGGAACTTTTACAACGCTTTTACGCTCAAGGCGGCGACAAAAGGACATTTCTTTCACTTGTAAACGATGCTCTCAAGGCATATCTGGAACACAAGTCTCAAAACCGGTAGGAAATCCTAATCTGTCAAAAGATTACTGAGAAACCGTCATTCCGCTTTATCTATTCACTCTTCTCAGATTTTGATGTAAGTGCATAGACCACAAGCGCCACAATTAAGCTGATGAAGAACGCTGGGACAAGCTCGTAGATCAGCGAAGAGAGCGCTTTGGTGTTGTGCCAGATTATTGTAACGATGGGGCCTGTGATCATCGCTGCGAGTGCACCCCATTTGTTGAAATTCTTGACCACTTCCTGT
>QNDP01000044.1 GCA_003645975.1 Candidatus Hydrothermota bacterium
ATGCCGTATTCCGATGGTTTACAAGAATTTGCTGAGACATTGGCGGCACACGGCGGCGTCGCAGCCTTCCAACTCGACTGGACTTTCATCGAAGGAGTTGCACGGAATCGACCCGGATTTTTAACCTATCTCGAATCGCTCGGCCATGAGGTTACGCCGCACGCACACGAGGGGATCTATTCGTTGAGAGAGGTCAAAATCCTGCTTCAGGACGCCGGTGTGGCAAATCCGTGGAACGGGAACGGCCATTTCATGGCGCCCTACTGGGACGATTACATGGCGGAGATCGCCGGCTTACCGCATTCCTGTCTGAACAAAAATGTCTATACCCAGAAATTGGCCGCTGTCCGAATAAACCCCTGGAGGCCAAAGGTTGATACGGTCTTGAACGAATGGCTGACTCATGACCCTTCGAGTCCGCTGGTTTTTCTGGTCAACAAGAGCGTCAAAGGGACTCCGTTGCTTTACGACTCATTGACCGAAAACTTGTTGAAAGACGCCGCAAGTGTGGATCCGGTTCGGGTCAATGCGCAGTATTGTTGGCTTGGGACACTCGAAATCGGGCATACGATAAGGGAATATGTCGATAGTTTGAGCGTCTGGCTGAACACACAGGCCGACAGCCTCGTCCACTTAGGTGTGCTCCAATGGGCACGCATGGACGACATCTATCACGCATATCTCAATTGGGAAGCGACACATCCGGGTGTTCCGCCGTTCACCGACACCATGCGGGTCGATCCTGGAGACACCGCAACATACACATCACCAAGCGGTTGGGAATTCTACACCGAATGGTGGGACACGCTGGCAGGCGACCCTGTGCTCTCGAACAATGTGATAACATCGCTCGCAATTGACAGATACGGCAAACTTTGGGTCGGGACACTCGGCGGCATCACCATCTACGACGGCACATCGTGGACATGGGTAACGCCCCACAACTCGAACCTGCCGGCATGGTTCATCCGCACGATAACGCCTTCATACGACGGAGTTTGGGTCGGAACAGATTACGCTGGCCTCGTCAAGCTCGATTTCGACGGCAATTTGATAGGGCATTGGGATACGACGGGCGGAGTGCTGCCTTCGGTCGGCGTCCATGCGGTCTTGGTGGCATCCGATTCGTCGGTCTGGGTCGGCATGTTTCACGGCGGCGTGGCTGTTCTGCATCACGGTGTTTGGAGTTACTACACGACGGCCGACGGGCTTCCTGACATGGATGTCTTTGCAATTGAGGAGCATAACGGGACAATCTATGTCGGCACGAGCGGCGGAGGCGTCGCCATGTTCGACGGAACCGGTTTCGTGCCACTGCCACAGATAAATCCGCCAAGCGCCAGTGGACTTTATGTCCATGCACTCGAATCGACACCATGGGGACTCGTAGCCGGCACTCATGGATCCGGCGTCGCCATCTGGGACGAATCCGCAGGCACATGGAACTGCATCGGACCCGACTCCATGATCTCGCAGCTCAACGCCATAAAGCCGCACGGCCTCTTCTTCCTCAACGATACGCTCTATGTCGCCACCTACTTCAGTGTGGTCTGGCGATATGACGGCTATGGCTGGGACTCCCTGCCCGTGCCATCGAACGGCCAGTCAACGAATGCACCACATAGCATCCTTGTTGATACTTTTCGCAACATCCTCTGGGTCGGAACCAACAGAGGTTTGAAAGCCCATGAGCGCACGCCGTCGGTCGAGGAGAACGAACCGAACATGGAATCGAATTTGCCAAAGCTGGCAGTATCCGATCGCCAGATAAAGTTCTTCCTTCCGAAGGAGGCTTTTGTCAGGCTCAGACTCTTTGACATCACGGGCAGGGAAGCAGCGGAACTTGCAAACGGGACATTTGCTGGAGGATGGCACAAGTTCGAGCTCCCTGACGAATTACCGAGCGGCGTGTATATCGCAAAACTCCAAACCGAAGACGCTGAAATAAAAACCAAAATTTTGAAAATCAAGCGATAGGTGAACGAACTGGATGCAGGAGGGGGTGCCCTTCAATCACCGTTTACCTCACGATTAAGAGCCGATACCTGTCCGTAAATTCGTCCGTTCTGAGCTCGATGAAATAGACACCTGAAGAAAGCTGAGGCTCGACGCTCAGGCTGTGCGAGCCGGCCGTCTGAAGGCCATTTGCCACGACCTCTATCAATTTTCCACTTGCATCGTAAACGGCCACTTTGACATGCTGAGAACGGCTGAGAGTGTAGTTGAGCACGGCTTTGTTCACGAAAATGTGGAAATCCGACTGTAAACAGCCGCATCCTCCTGATTCGCCTACATTCGCAGCCCATGAGGAGCAGATCACGGAATCACGGAAATTGACTGTAATGGAATCAATGAGATCTGGAACAAGGGACACGGTGATGGTGTCTATACTGCCTGTAATGACGGGCTCTATGGGCACGGCGTTTATGGTTACGGATGTATCGCAGGAGGACTGGGATGGACATGTGATTTTGCCAAGCGTGTCCATCTTCTCCACGATCAGATTGCTCGGAGTCCATCCGGAAGGCCAATTTGTATAGCCTACGGATACAAGTGATGAATCGTCAGGGACATAAGTCAGATGCCGTCCATACTCATCCGTGGTCATGGAGCTCGGCGGACAACCTCTGAGGACTTTCGACCAATTGATGTTGCCGTTGCTCTGCAAGTCCATAGTCCAAATATCGACACCGCCCACCGGCCCCGACAGGATAAATCCTGTAACAGCATAAGGATGCGATGACCGATCGTAGTAGTTGACGATGTCTCTTAGACGGCAATTCGTTGACGGTTGGAATGTGTAAATGTTCGTCCATGAAGCCGAACTGAGCGTAGAGGAGACATTCATCACGAAAGCGTTCTGATACTCATCGCCGACTATCACGAAACCTCCGACTCCGTCATCTGTAAGTGCGTATGCTGTCGCAAACGGTGCTGTGCCGCTGGGACCTATCCGATAGTCTATGATGTTGGTCTTGTTTGAACCATTGGATGCGTCGCCTCGCATGGCCATAGCATGAGAGCTGTCCGAACCGAATTTCGTCTCACCAACTGCAACAAAATCCAAGAGATTCGCAGGGTCAATGGTCACATCGAGGAACCGATTAGCCGGGATGTATTCGTCCGGGAAAATGACTCGGGAATAAGCCATAGCCCACATAACGGTTCCAAAGCGATCGATTTTCAAAGCGAGAGCGTCCTCATTATCGGGCAAACCGTATCTGTCCCCGATCGGCCCCGGGGATATTTTGCCGACGATGATGTAGTCGTTTTGAAACACATCAAGCGCATAGGCGTATTCGCTTCGATCGGGCGCATTTGTGGAATAGATGCCCCACCAGACCACTGTGCCGTCGGCTTCCAGCTCAAATGCTATGATGTCGGCGTTGCCGCTTGCAACATCGTATCCGACAACAACATAGTGCACAGAGTCTTGGGAATTGGGATCGTTCACCACAATCACATCTCGGCCGTAGTCATCGTATTGGAGGCCAAAGAGTTTTGCCCAAATGATCTTGCCGCTGTCCGCAGAAATCTTCAAGACGAATATGTCGTTCAGTCCCAAAGGACCAGCGGATATGTTGCCGACCACGACGAAAGCTTTGTCGATGTGATCATAGGCCACCGAATAGGCCGAATCAGCGTAGGTTGTGCCGCCGACCGGTGCGGTCTCGTATGCCTTTGACCATTGAACACTTATCAACAGTGATACGATTACCAACGCACTCATGATATAACCCTCCTTGTTATTTGGAAACGAGCAAGCTCCTACGGGGGATTCAACCACAGATAGGCTCTTCCCGTCCCCGTTAATCCCTTCGTTGTCCGTGAGCCTTTGATGTAAGCACCACGCCTGCTATGACAGCCAACCACCAAACCTCAAGAAAGAGGAATCTGGCGAACAAGCTGTTCCAGCCCCCAAATATCCACAGCAAAGCTATGGCATAGGCCGCAACCGTCAGAATCACATGTATTTTGACCCATTTCAACACATCTGACCCGATTTTTCGCTCGGATTTCATCCAGCCGGTAGGCAGAGGCAGCCAATCGAAAATTGCGCCGATTACCCAAAGGACTTTCAAATTGAAGATCACAGAGGGGATAAAAAGCAGGCCGGCAATTACGACACAGAAGATAGTTTTTTCGTAACTCCTCATGGTGCCCTCTCCTGAATATTGCAAATGTGAACGAATTTTAAAGGCGATGCTCCTTCTTGCAAACTTTGGAGTGCTGTGATAACATAAATGCCTGATTTTATTGGATTTTTAACTAAACCGTGAAACAAGGAGGTTGATGATAATGAGGAAGGGTATTGGCGCACTTGTTGGGTCGGTGGTCATGGCACTCCTTATCATCGGTTGCGCAACAACTGGAACAACCGAAAAGGCTAAAGAGAAGGTGAGACGGACTTTTAGTCCAGATACTGCCAAAATTTGGTATTCCGTCGGAAAGGATTACATGAAAAAAGGCCAGTATGACGACGCCATCCGCAACTTTAAGCGTGCGCTCGAATACGATTCCACATTCATTCAAGCGTATCTCGACATCGGTAAGTCTTACATCGAGAAGGCGAAAAAATCGATTGAGGAGGCAAAAACGCTGTTGGAGTCCGGTCAGGACAGCCTCGCAAAGATGGCCAAAGACCTCGCTTGGAGTTATCTCGATTCCGCTGAGGTCGCTTATCGCATGGTCGCCAAAATAAAACCCACCGATTCAAGAGGTTGGCAGGGGCTCGGTTACCTCTACGGCATCGTAAAGGACAGCGTGGACAAAGGAATCCAATTCTACAAGAAGGCGATCGAGACCGATCCGACCAACTACGACGCCATGTTTGGACTTGCAAAACTTTACGAACATGCAGGAATGAACGCTGAGGCGGATAGCCTCTACAAGAGCGCAATTGCGGGCGACCCACAAAACATCGCTCTGAAAAGGGCTTATGGTTTGTTCCTTTATGAAGGTGAGCGTTACAAAGAAGCTGTCCCCTACCTTGAGGAGGCAATCAAAAAGTATCCCGACGACAAAGATGTCCGTAATGCGCTCATAGACTCGTATCTCAAGATCGCAGAAGAATTTAAAGAGACGAACAAGGACTCGTTCAAATTCTACAGTTACAAGGCAATAGAGCATCTCGACTCCTTGATTGTCCGCGACAGTCTTAACGCTAAACTCTGGACAAAGCGCGGTAACATCCATCAGGACATCGGCGAAATCAAAAAAGCACTTGCGGATTTCGACAAAGCTATCCAATGCGAACCGGATAATCCGTCTTATTATCTCCAGAAGGCCAACCTGTTGCTCGACGAATTTAAGGACACTCGCAGATGCCGTAAGGTCTTGCAGGAGTGTCTCAAACTTGAACGCTCAGGACCCGATGTGCGCGCAACAGCCTATGTGCTCATAGGCAATAGCTATTACCTCGACGGCGTCCGATTGTTCAAAGAGAAGAAATACGAGGAGTCGATGAACACTTTCGATCTCGCTATCTCCTACTACCAAAAAGCGTTGGCCGAGCAGACGACTGACGCTTGGCGCAGTTTCCGTTCCTATGCTCAAAAAATGCTGAACAATACGAAGGAAAAACGCCAAATGGCTTGGCGTAAATACAAAGGCATCGATTAGAACGGTCTTATGCGCAGGGTTTCGGGCAAGGTCTTGGTCTTGAACAACAACTATGAACCTCTGAATATCAGCACGGTTCGCCGTGCGCTCCGTCTCATCCTTCTCGGCAAAGCCGAAGTCATCTATTCCTATGATGGCGAATTACTTAGAGCCGAAAAAGTCGCCTTCCCGAAGCCCAGCGTTATCCGTTTGCTCCGTTATGTCAAAATCAGGCGGGAGGTCCCGTTGACAAAAAAGAACATCCTCAAGCGGGACAATTACACATGCCAGTATTGCGGGCGGCGGGACCTCCCTCTCACCATCGACCATGTAATTCCAAAGCGATTGGGCGGCAAGGATACATGGGAAAACCTTGTCTGCGCCTGCGTCTATTGTAACAACCGCAAAGGCGACAGGACGCCTGAGCAGGCAGGCATGAAACTCCTCCGTAAGCCGCGCAAACCGTCATATTTTGTCTTCATAACTCAGGGGATCAGGATCCCTGACGAACGCTGGAAACCGTTCCTTTTCCTCGATTAAGACCGTAAGGCGTTGACAGGAAATGGAAAAAGGAAGTCCATTTCACACCGTAGGGTTATTTTTGACCTTTATCCTCCCTCTATCGACTTGATATAGACGCCGCGGCCTTTGACCACCTCAAAATCAGGGCTGCCGCAGTTGGGACATCGCACAAACGAATGCACGGTTTCAGGGAGGAAATGGACAGCCTCTTTGATGACGGCATCCTCGAGTCCGACATCGTCCAATTTCCACACATGGCCGCAGTTACGGCACTTGAACTCGGCTGGTTCACCGACAAACTCGAAGACAGCGGCGTCGGCAAGCGTGCCTTTTTTCAAGTTTTCAAGTGCAAATGAGAGGATCTCGGCATCCACATCCTGAAGCTGACCCAAGACCACCTCGACCCTCGCTATCTTCTTGATTCCACGATCTTTCGCTATTTTGACCGAAGTTTTCAGGACGGCTTCGGCAAGTGCCCATTCATGCATAGACTACCTCCTTGTAGGTTTGGTCTGTCGGTTGTGAAAGTATAAAGTGCCGGCCGAGCTTGCTCGGTTCGCTTTGGTTGTCGGTAAGTCTGTTTGGAATGAAGGACATGCATAAAATTTGACTTTGTTGATAGGGAATTTGATTGCTGACATTCGAGGAAAATCTTATCCCACCCCAAAAAGTGAGAAGTTTCTTGTCTCCCCCTCGCTTGGGGAGAACGGTGGAGTTCAAGCTTTCGGGGCTTCAAATTCCTCAAGTTTCGGCCTTGTATAGCACATCACTATGAGACTAAAGTTCTTAGCCTCTTCCGGATCCGTCGGAATGGTGAGCTTGCTCCACTCCTTTTTCTTCGGGTTTAGATAAATTTCGACATCCCTGTGGATTTTTCCGTCCTTCCCCTTAGTTTCCACGACCTTTTTGAGTCCTACGACTATCGTCGGATTGTCTTCCGGCGAAGCCGCATGCATGATCGGCATGATCTGGTCGAAGCTCTTTCCAAGCAGATTGTTGAACAACTTCTTGTTCTTATCCGCAAGGTCTTTTAGGTTGATCATGTAGAACTCATTCGTCCCGGGTGAATATTCGAGCAGTTGCCGATAGACATCGAAGAGTTCGGGATAGTTTGCCGATTGGACTACGAGCCCGCCTTCAAAATCCTCGCTGCAGATAACGATATCTGCACCGGCTTCCTGTATCAGCGGCATCTTCTTGTGCGTTATGGCTTCGGCGACAATTATCGGCTTTTCGCCGGGTTTGTTTTTGAGAGCGGACTTGACCGAGAGAACGATCAAAGCGGTCTGGGCATCGGGGTCTTTGATGTCATCACCCTCGACAGCAAGGACAATGATCGCCCGAGCCTTGTCGATGTCAATCGCTTCCAATGTATTCTCACTTAACGGATTACCGCTCAAGAAAGTTATCCGACGCCGCTCATCCAACTTCTCAAGCTGGTCGGCCTCTGGAACCGCTTCTGTGCTCAAGATTACAAATCTCGTCGCCTTATCGCTTAACGGCGACTTCAAAAGTTCCTTCAAGATCTTTTCACCACGACTGTTCCAATTACAAATGACGATATGACTCTTATAATCCCTCACAACAAGACCTCCTTCCTTTAGGCGTCTTTCGGTGAAAAATGAGGACAAAATTGCCGTAAAAGTCGATAAAACGGTGATGGAGCCAAGAAAGATGACCAATGACGCAAGGATGCGCCCTGCCAATGTCACAGGACTTCGGTCCTCAAGGCCGCTGAAAAGATAAACCACAACCGACCACAACGATTCGATCGGGGTGTCGAAATTCACATTCTGCGCTTTCTCGATCTGATAAAGGAAAAGTCCGCCCCAAATCCATACGAGCAGCAAAGCCCCGAGAAGCAGCAGGATCTCCGAAAGCATCCCCTTCTGTCTCCGAACATTTCTGAGGAGCCATGCGAGGCTCAGGGCGGCTATGAGGGCGCCTATAAAACTCACGGCGACAACCCAGACCGTTATCTCTTTGATGGAGAGGATACCAATAAGTGCAAAGACTACCACGCCTCCAAAGAAGACACGCCACAACTTCTCGTCATTCAATGCTATGATGACACTGCCTATGACCAAGATGGCACATAATGTCGCCCATGTCAGATAGTTCTCGATGTTGAACCTTCTCAGAACAAGGATATACCCGCAAGTGAAAGCGAACAGGACGAGCGATGGTATCCCGTTCTTTCGGAGTGCGCCCGGATTGACCGACTTGGAGAATAAG
>QNDP01000045.1 GCA_003645975.1 Candidatus Hydrothermota bacterium
CAAAATTTGGGACTGCGGCACGGAAAGCGGCTTTGCGTGGCTTGTCGCATAAGCCCATGTGATTGCTACCTTTAGGCCTCGCAGGTCGTATCCGAAATATTCGCGAATGGTCATCAAATCGGCGATAACTTGCAGCGGATGATAAACATCGTCCTGCATCGAGATGACCGGGATTGTCGCATATCTGGCAAGTTCGTTGAGATAGCGGTTTCCAATGTTGTAGAAACAATTGCGGACAGCTATGCCCTCGCCCATTCTCGAAAGCACTATCGCCGTGTCCTTTGCAGACTCACCGTGTGCAATCTGGAGCTTGTCCGCAGTAAGGTCGTGCGCATGGCCACCGAGTTGCGTCATCGCCGCTTCCATTGAGTTGCGCGTCCGAGTTGATTGCTCGAAGAAGATCATGAACAAAGTTTTGTGTTTCAAAGGTTCGACTGTCTGCCCTGTGGCTCTAAGGATCTTGAAGTATTTGGCGGTCTCCAACACGGTTTCGATCTCGCCCTTTGTCCATGTGTCGAAGGTTATCAAATGCTTGCCTCTCAAGTCAATCTGCATATCGAACGCTCCTTTTTGGCGCAAAATTATATCGAATTTCCAAGAGTGAAATCTACGAATGCATCGGAGAACTTACACAAGGAGTTGGAGAAAATAAAGCAAAATGGAGACGGATACACTTTCAGAGCATGGGGATATTGGAAGCGAGATGGAAGATGGAGGATGCCAGAGCCGAGGCTCAAAGGCACACTTCCTGAGCTCTATCGGCCTTTCGCTCAATTTACGAATCTGAGGAGGTGTTTTGAGACGGCTTACACAAAAATATTGACAGGAGACTTGTGTAACCTCAGACAAATTCAGCCTTGACCGTGATTTTTGACAGATGCATAATTCACCCCACTTTTAGCAAAAATTCTGGAGATCGTTGAAGATGTTGATGCAGGATTGTTTGAGCTCGCTGTCGAAAAGTAAGTGTTTGGACCACAACGCAACGGATAAGACTGTGCTAAAAAGCTTGATGTTAGAGGGCGATAAGAAAAACCCCGGTTCGCAGGTTGTGGTGGTTGTTCGGTCTTCAACTTGTCCGTCGTCGCTTTTGTCAAAAGTTATTCGTAAATGTAAATTTTTATCCTCACATTTGCCCCTTGCCGGGGGGCGGGGATTCGACAAGTTGATTACCACAGCATTTCGCGAGAATTCAAAAATTCTGAAAAGGAGGTGGTAGTGCAATGTTCAAGCGCACAAATAGATGGGCGATAGCGCTTGTGATCTTTGTGATAGGCCTATCTGTCGGGATAATCCTAACGGCTGGTTTCAACTTTACGCCGAAGGGTGAAGCGACGCCTGCCGAGAGCGAGTTGGTCCTGTCTGATGGACACAGTATCTTCGTCCCGGTGGTCAAAGAGGTCCAGCCGACTGTGGTCAACATATCAGCGGAGAAAGTCATCCAAATTGAGCCGCCTTCGTTCAGCTTTCCGCCGTTCGATGACTTTTTCAAAAGATTTTTCCAATTTGAGCTGCCTCATCCTTACAAGAAAAGGGTGTCCACATTGGGTTCCGGATTCATTTTCATGAAAAAGGGCGACTATTACTACATCCTGACGAACAACCATGTGGTGCGCGATGCTGACAAGATCATAGTAACGCTTTTGAACGGCGATGTTTATCGTGGCGATAAGGTCAAACTTGTCGGCAAGGATGCGCGCACGGACATAGCGGTTGTGAGGATCAAGGCCGACAAGGAACTGCCTGTCGCCAAACTGGGCGACTCCGACAGCGTCGAGGTCGGCGACTGGGCAATTGCAATAGGGAACCCGTTTGGCCTGACCGGCACGGTGACCGTCGGCGTGATCAGCGCCAAGGGACGCAGCAACATTCCATTGCCAGAAGGTCCTGATTACCAAGATTTTATCCAGACAGATGCGGCCATCAACTTCGGAAACTCAGGCGGTCCGCTCGTCAACATCAAAGGCGAGGTCATCGGGATCAACACAGCCATTCAGACACCGACAGGTGGTTTCATCGGCATCGGGTTCGCAATCCCGATAAATACAGCTAAGTTCGTGGCACAGCAATTGATCGAGAAGGGCAAAGTCGTTCGTGGCTATCTCGGCGTCAAAATCCAAGAGGTTACCGCTGACATCGCTGAAGCTTATGGACTTGAGAGACCTATGGGCGCACTCATAGCGGAGGTCCAAGAAGGCTATCCGGCCGCCAAAGCAGGTCTCAAATCGGGCGACTTGATCATCAAATTCAACGGCAAAGATGTTCAAAATGTCAGCGATCTGAGGCTTATGGTGGCCTCGACACCCCCGGGCACAAAGGTCGAAATAGAGGTGATAAGGCCTGATGGAACACACAAGACTTTCAAGGTCAAACTCACTGAATTCCCAGAAGAAAAGACCGTTGCTGAAGGACGAAAGCCGTCTGAAGAGAGCGAAGCCCCTGAAGAGGAAGAGGCCGAGTGGATGGGCATAACGGTGAGACCGAATCCCGATGGTGAAGGTGTGGTTGTTACGAATGTGGATCCGGAAAGCGATGCATACGAGAAACTTATACCCGGCGACATCATCCTGAAGGTCGGACAAATCGACATAAAGAAATTCGACGATTTCCAAAAGGCCAAAAAGCGCTACAAAAAGTCGAAGAGGCCGGTGGTCTTCTATATCGATCGGCGAGGCGCAAAGCTTTTCATAGCGATAAGACCTGAATAAATCGGCTGGACGACAAGAGGATAAATTTTATCGGCGGCCTTACGGCCGCCTTTTTCATTTCGACTGCTACAGTGAGAGATACTGTCCCGTCAAAACCTGATTGGAGGAGAACGTATTGCCGCTCAACGAATTGATCGGTCGGATCTTTCTTCTGCCCTCATTGGGATAACGCAAAGCCCATCCCCTTACAGGTTTATCTTGACCTATTGGCATCAAAAATTGAGTCCTCTAAAATAGAGCGGCTTTTAATGAACTCATGTCAAAAAGGAGCTTAGAATATGGAGAGACCCGAAATCAGGACAGAATTGCCGGGACCAAAAGCCAAAAAATGGCTTGAAAAGGATAAACTCTTCATTTCGCCCTCATATCCCAGAAGTTATCCTGCGGTTATCGAGCGCGGTCAGGGGGTATGGGTCTGGGATGTAGATGGAAATAAGTATCTCGATGTCAACGCTGGGATAGCCGTGTGTGTTACAGGACATTGTCATCCTGAAATAGTCAAAGTGGCGCAGGAACAAACGGCGAAGCTGATCCACATGTCCGGAACCGATTTCTATTATCCTTATCAAGTCCAGTTAGCTGAGAAACTTGCGGAGATAGTGCCTGGTGCCCAAAACAAACGGGCATTCCTGACGAACTCTGGCACGGAATCGAACGAAGCCGCTATGAAACTCGTGAGATATAAAACTCGCAGAACCTACTTCATGGCATTCTACGGGGGATTTCACGGAAGGACATATGGTTCCATGTCTTTAAGTGCATCAAAGTATATACATCGCAAACATTTCGGGCCATTTGTGCCTCACGTCATCCATGCTCCTTTTCCGAACCCTTACAGACCGTTTGCCGGAGCGAAGGAGGACGAACTCTCAGACACAATTATTGATTACATCGAGCACGAGATCTTTCATAGACTTGTAGCTCCTGAAGATGTCGGCGCTATATTTTTTGAACCTATTCAGGGTGAAGGTGGTTACGTAGTTCCACCAATGGATTTCTTCAAAAAATTGAAAGCGATGGCCGACAAATATGAGATCCTGCTTGTGGCAGATGAAGTTCAGTCGGGGATGGGGAGAACTGGCAAAATGTTCGCTATCGAACATTTTGGAATAATTCCTGACATAGTTACACTCGCAAAAGGCATAGCTTCAGGTTTCCCTTTAGGTGCTACCGTAGCTCCTCGTTCCCTGATGGATTGGCCTGTCGGAGCACATGCAAACACATTTGGTGGCAACCCCGTATCCTGTATGGCGGCGCTCAAGACGATAGAGTTGCTCGAAAATGGCCTCATAGAAAACGCTGAGCGTGTCGGGAATTATCTTTTGAATGAACTGAAGAAGATTCAGGAGCGCTACGAAGTCGTCGGGGATGTGCGAGGGATTGGCCTGATGATCGGCGTGGAATTTGTGGAAGACCCTGTGACGAAAAAGCCGGCATCGAAATTAAGGGACAAGGTGGTATATGAAGCTTTCAAACGAGGCGTGCTATTTCTCGGGGCGGGAGATTCTGTGGTAAGATGGTCGCCTCCGCTCATATTTACCAAAGAAAATGCCACTGTCGCATTGGAAATATTTGATGAGGCGATCAGGGCAGCACTCGGCTAAGGTAATAACCCTTAATTGAAAAGGTTGCGGCATCTATTCATTTGACACTATTTTGAGGCAACTATAAACTTTTGCTCAAAAAAGGAGGGCCTAATGAAAAAATTTAGCTTAAGATGGAAAGTCCTCTTAATGGTTATCGGAATCATCGTTATTTTGGGTGTTTTGATTACTTTCTACATTAGAAGCGTGGTTTATCGGTCATTTTTAGAGGAGGTCAAACTTAGAGGAAAACTAATAGCCACAGAACTTGCGTTCACAGCGGTGGATCCTGTTATTAACGAAGATGAGCCAGCTCTTATGGAGCTTGTTGAACGTGCTAAAAGAGTGGGAGATGCAGAATATGCTCTAATTATCGATGCGAAAGGGCACTTATTAGCCCATACTTTTGAGGAAGACCCTCCGGAAACTTTCGTAAAGGCAAATGTGATAACATCCGAGAGGGAAACTCTCGTGATAAAACAGATCAAAATAGGTGGAAGGGCTTATGTTGACATTGCGAAGCCGATTCTCGGAGCAGAACTTGGAACGGCAAGGGTCGGCATTCCTATGTCAATCATAGAAAACCGACTCAGCCGAATCATTATGTCAATGAATGTTATTGTTCTTTTTGTGTTGCTTGCAGGTATTTTGATAGCTATCTTGTTCTCGAACAGTATCGTCAATCCGATTGTGCACCTCACAGAAGTGGCCAACAAAATTAGTATGGGTGATTTTGATGTGAAAATAGAGGTCAAATCCAAGGATGAGATTGGTGAGCTTGCGAAAGCCATTGAAAGGATGTCTAAGAGCTTACAGCTTGCAATTGAAAGACTTAAGAGATAAGGAGGGGCCATGAGTAAGAGCAAGATAAGTCTGTTCCTGCTTGCTATATTCGTAACTTTTGCACTTTGGGCTCAGCGCAGAGGGGAAGTAAGAACGTTAAAAATAGCGGTGGCAGTCCCGCTTAGTGTCGAATACCTCCAGCCAGAACCACAATTTATATGCGATGGCGTCGAACTCGCTGTGGAGGAAGCCAACCGCAGAAGCTCAAATTACTTCTTTATCGTGCAAGCGGTTGATGATAAAGCCGACAAGAGGACAGCCCTCAATGTGGCAAAGAAACTGGGGCGAAACCGTGAAATTATCGGGGTTGTGGGGCATTACAACAGCAGTGCAACACTCACAGCGGCTATCATGTATAACCGATATAGACTTGTCGCCATATCTCCTGCATCCACAAGTCCAAGAATAAGTCAAGCTGGTAGATACATTTTTAGGGTAGTTCCGAGTGATGCTGATCAGGGTCGTAAGCTCGCTGAATATGCTCGAAGAGGGCTGGGGGTTAGTAGGGCTGTGGTGATCTACGATAATGACGACTACGGACGCGGACTTTCTTACTTCTTCTGCAGAGAGTTTAGAACAATGCAAGGAGAAATCGTTGCCAAAATCGCTTTCATTAAAGGCGTAACAAATTTATATGCCGCATTAAAAGCTATAAAGAGAAAAAACCCGGATCTTTTATTTGTAGCAGGTGTGCCTTACACATGCGCCCATGCCTTTAGAGTGGCTGATAGCATAGGTCTTAGAGTGAAGAAGATGGGAGGAGACGGATGCATGCCTCAGAGCTTCAGAGAAATGGCAGGCCGCCATGCTGAGGGAGTCTATCACTCCATGTTTGTTGACACTAGGACCTCAAGGTATCGTGATTTCGTTCGGAGATTTAAGGCTAAATTCAGGAAAAGTCCTTCAATTTGGGCTGCTTTTGCTTACGATGCTGCAAATTTGATAATAAAGGCTGTTCAAGAGAGAGGAGCCAGTCGTGAGAATGTTAGGAGATATTTGATAGCCATAGGAAGATCAGTCCCTGTGTATAAGGGTGTTACCGGCGAGATACAATTTGATGCACATGGGGACTTGGAAAGAGACATTCTTATTGCAAGGGTAGTTAATGGAAAGCCCAAAATTATTTTTGAATAAGAACCTGGATGAAAATAAAAAAACGAAGGGGTTAAAATGGCTGTAATGAGCGGGGATCTGGCGGATGTAAAACTTGTGGATCTGTTAGAGTTGATACACCACTCCCGTTTATCGGGACGCCTTGATCTTCAAAGAGGCGAAGATCGTGGATACATTTATTTTGAGCGCGGGAATGTGGTTCATGCAGAAACAGGTTTTGTCGAGGGCAAAGACGCCCTTTTCCTTTTATACCTTTGGAATGAAGGCCGTTTTGAATTCACACCAAATATAGAACCTCCTAAAAGAACTATTGAAGAAGACATTGAGACACTCGTTCTCGACCTCTCTGTGAAACTTGATGAACTTCAAGAGCTGAAAGACGCACTTGATCCTTTTGCAGTCCCAGTATTTGCGGAAGGCGCCTCTCCAGAAGAGCTGAAATTGCAACTTAACGAGTGGAAAGTCCTTGCCCAAATCGATGGAAAAAAACGGATAAAAGACATAGCAGACATCCTGAAGCTCAGTGAAGTCGAGGTTTTCAAGGCTATCAAAAAATTGATGTCCCTGAATCTCATAAAAGTCAAGAAAGTTCGGCCTGTCGAAGAAGTGGTCGATATGAAATTACTGCAAGAACTTACTCATAAGCTCACGGAATACATCGGCCCCATAGCTGGAATCATCATGAGCGAGAAGATAGTGCAATTGGGAGAAAAAGAGAGGGAATTTGCCAAGAGCAAGGTAAAGCATCTAATAAACCTTCTTGCTCAAGAAATCGACGAAGATTCCAGAAACAGATTTGTTCAAGAAGCACTTAGTATAGCCAAAAAATACGGTATCACTTAAAACACAAAAACCTTCCTTAATCACCTATATCTTGCTTTAATGTGTTGTATCACTTTATCTAAGATTAGATTCAAAGCGTCCAACACACCTTTTCCCTCAGTTGCAATAGATTCTACATAAGGGGCTCTAAACCTGCCGTTAAGAACCCGCTCAAGATAGGGAATCGGTGCGGCGTCGGGAAGGTCTCGTTTATTATATTGAAACACCAATGGAATACGCGTTATGTCCAACCCATTCGATTCCAAATTTTCCTCAAGATCCACAAGCATTTGGAAATTTTCATTGGTCCGTTCTATTTTTGAATCAACCACAAAAACAATTCCATCCACATTCCTTAAAAGCAGTCTTCTTGCACTCTTAAATTGTTGTCTTCCAGGAGCTGCGTAAAGGAGGACCCTGATATCGTAAGACCTAATTTTACCGACATTTGAAGGGAGGAAAGTGAACTCGACGACTTCTTCCCCTCCTACCACAACCAACTTAAACTCCCCGGGAACGCCCGGACAATGTTCAGATATGTATTTGATACTTGAGGTTTTGCCACTGAATTCAGGCCCATAGTAAACTATTTTTAGTTTTATCTCTCTATGGCCGACATCCACTATCATGGATCTTGCTCCTTTTTGGGAGAGGCAATTTGTGGAGATGATACTACTGAAAATTTAATTTGAAGTCAAACACTGAGAAGTCATTAGCAATTTTATCTCTGATGAAGGACTTTGTATAAAAATTGGCTTTACTGAAAGATTCTCAACAACTAACATCCGAGGGATGCCCCACCTTAGTGCTTCGGGGACTTGGGCTCCCTTCGTCTCCAAGAAAAGTGAGGGCTGTTCCTTGAATCTCAGTGGTCGAGTATTCCGATCGGCAAGGTCAAATTTTCACATAAGCCCTCCATCAGCAAAATCGCCATTAGCCGAGTGTTTTTGAATCCCGTTCATCTTATGCTAAAATTTGCGGCCGAAAAACGGAGGTCAGACCAATGGGAGATCATCACTGGACTACAAAGATCACAAAGATTGAGCCGAACAAGATCTATGTGCGCGGCTACCGCGTCGATAAGTTGATGGGCAAGGTCTCGTTCCCGCAGGCTATCTATCTCATTCTCACGGGCAAATTTCCGGATGAGCGCGTCGGCAAAATGATCGACGCCATCTTGGTTTCATCGATCGATCACGGCGCGACACCCCCGTCAACGCTCGTCGCAAGGACTATCGCATCGACGGGCAACCCGCTAAATGCAGCGCTCGCAGGCGGTATCCTCAC